>JAYWAU010000288.1:0-4296 GCA_043782265.1 Ferruginibacter sp.
GTTGATTACGGTACTGATTCCGTTCGCTCCATCCTTGTAAATGCTGTCAATGGAAATGAAATTGCAGCCGCTGTTTTTTATTATCCCCGCTGGAAAGAAGGATTGTATTGCAATGCTTCGCTGAACCAGTTTCGTCAACATCCGCTTGATTATGTAGAAGGACTTGAATATACCATTAAAAGTTGTTTGCAACAGGCCGGGCCTGCTATAGCTTCTAAGGTTAAGGCCATCTCTGTAGATACAACAGGTTCAACCCCGGTAGCAGTAGATGCAACAGGAACGCCGTTGGCTTTATTGCCGGCATTCGAAAAAAATCCCAATGCCATGTTTGTTTTGTGGAAAGACCATACCGGCACCGGTGAAGCAGCTGAAATAAATGAACATGCCAAAAAATTTGATACCAATTACCTGCACTTTGTGGGCGGTATCTATTCGTCAGAATGGTTTTGGGCAAAGTTGTTACACATACTTCGGGTAGACAGTGAAGTAAGCAATGCCACACATTCATGGGTGGAGCATTGCGACTGGATACCTTTTTTATTATCGGGCGGAACAGATGCAAAGCAATTAAAGCGTGGCGTATGCAGTGCTGGTCACAAAGCCTTGTGGAGTACTGATTTTAATGGTTTGCCACCTGATGATTTCTTTACTTCTCTTGATCCCTTGTTAAAAGGATTCACCAATAAATTATTTACAGAAACGTACACTTCCGCAGAATCTGTTGGCCACCTTTCTTCGGAGTGGGCCACTAAGCTGGGACTTAGCACCGATGTGGTAATTGGCGTAGGTGCCTTTGATGCCCATATGGGTGCAGTAGGCGGACAGATAGAAGCCTATCACTTGAGTAAAGTAATGGGTACGTCTACATGCGATATGTTGGTGGCACCAATGAACGAAGTGGAAGGAAAACTAATAAGAGGTATTTGCGGGCAGGTGCCGGGTTCTGTTATTCCGGGCATGATGGGAATGGAAGCGGGACAGTCTGCTTTTGGAGATGCTTATGCCTGGTTTAAAAATATCCTGGCTTGGCCATTACAAAAACTGTTGCCAAGATCTGATATCATTGATAGTGAAACAGCAACGAAGTTAATTGAAGAAGCTACCAATAATATCATTGCGGAGTTGAGCAAACAAGCCGACCTGATCCCATTTGCAGAAAGCAATGAACTGGCACTGGATTGGTTAAACGGACGCCGCACGCCAGATGCCAACCAACTGTTGAAGGGAGCCATCTCCGGATTGAACCTGGGAACAGATGCACCGAGAATTTTCAGGGCAATTGCTGAAGCCACTTGTTTTGGCGCCAAAGCAATTGTTGACCGCTTTAATGAAGAAGGTGTTCCTGTAAAAGGATTGATAGGCATTGGTGGCGTGGCAAAAAAATCACCTTTTATTATGCAGATGATGGCAGATGTAATGAACATGCCGATCCGCATTCATAAATCAGAACAAACCTGTGCATTGGGTGCTGCTATGTTTGCAGCTACAGCGGCGGGTATTTATGATAAGGTAGAAGATGCGATGATAGCCATGGGACAAGGTTTCGATGCAGAATATTTTCCTGACCAAAGTAAAGTGGATATTTACAAAAAGAGATATGCACGTTACACACAATTGGGAAAATTTGTTGAAGCAAATGGATAATAGATAAAGAATGATTTTGATTGTGTGAATTGCTTTGGTGAAGTGGAATAGTTTTGATGTTCATTTTAATTTTTAGAAATTACAAATACAATAAAAAAATTGGGTGCATGAGTAAATACCTGGATATACGTGAGTCAGCATACAAAGGCAACATGCAGTTGCCGGAGCTGGGATTGGTATTGTTTACATTCGGCAATGTAAGTGCTGCCGACAGATCGTTGGGGGTATTTGCCATCAAGCCAAGCGGCGTACCATACGAAGACCTGTCACCGGAGAATATGGTGATCGTTGATTTTGACGGTAAAACAGTTGAAGGCGATCTGCGTCCTTCTTCTGATACACAAACACATGCTGTATTGTACAAACACTGGCCGGCAATTGGTGGCATTGTACATACACATTCTACCTATGCTACGGCATGGGCACAAAGCTTGCGCAGCATTCCTATTTTTGGCACCACCCATGCAGATCATAACACAGTAGATATTCCCTGTGCGCCACCTATGAGTGATGAGATGATCAAGGGTAATTATGAATACGAGACCGGTTTCCAGATAATGAATGAGCTGAAAGAAAAGGGCCTGAGTTATGAAGAAATAGAAATGATACTGGTAGGAAACCATGCACCATTTACCTGGGGTAAAACGCCGGCAAAGGCAGTGTACAACAGCGCTGTGCTGGAAACAGTAGCAAAGATGGCATTGCTCACAGAACAGATAAATCCCAATGCACCAAGACTGAAAGATGCATTGATCAAAAAACATTTTGAACGCAAACACGGACCGGATAGTTATTATGGACAACAGTAAATTGGGATGTCTGATATCTGATTTTTTGATGTCTGATTTCTTTCAGTTTGGAAAGCTAAATTGAAAGCTGTTTTAGAGTTTCTGTAATTATTAAAGAGAGTAAACTTGGAGGCTCCTGTTCATTAAAGAATAAATGATGAAATGGAAGAACAGATGTTTGTTAAAGAGTTGAAGTACCGCTCCCTCTCCAAAAGGAGAGAGAAGGAGGGTGAGGTAAATAAAGGCTGCAATAAAAAAATGCTATAAAAATAAAATAACGATTCCCAATTCTCTAAAAACAAAAAGCATATGAAAAAAATCTTCCTGTTATTAATGGCTTCTTCCGGTTATATGCTGTACGGTCAGCAAAATGATTATCCCATACATACAGTTGATTTCACACAAGTGAGGCTGACGGACAATTTCTGGTTGCCAAGAATTGAAACCAACAGAACCGTTACCATTCCTGCATCTTTTGAACGTTGCGAAAGCACAGGCCGTGTTAAAAACTTTGTAATGGCTGCCAAAAAGAGCGGCAAGTTCTGTACAACCTTTCCTTTTGATGATACCGATATTTATAAAACACTGGAAGGTGCTTCCTTTTCACTGGCTATTCATCCGGACGCTAAATTATCAGCCTATCTTGATTCATTAATTACCATCATCGGCAAGGCACAGGAGCCGGATGGTTATTTATATACCGCACGTACCATTAACCCGGCAGAACCGCATGCATGGGCTGGTAAAGAAAGATGGGAAAAAGAACGTGAACTGAGCCACGAATTATACAATGCCGGTCATTTATATGAAGCAGCCGCAGCTCATTTTATGGCGACTAAAAAGAGAAACCTGTTCGATATCGCCATCAAAAATGCAGACCTCGTTTGCAGTGTTTTTGGTCCGGGTAAATTGCATGTAGCACCTGGCCATGAAATTGTTGAAATGGGTTTGGTAAAATTATATCGCCTTACCGGTAAGAAAGAATATTTAAACACGGCTAAATTTTTTATTGAAGAACGCGGCCGTTACAAAGGCTATGATTCCACCAGCAAAGACTCCTGGAAAAGCGGCGCTTACTGGCAGGACAATACACCCGTGGTTGACCAGGAAGAAGCAGAAGGACATGCCGTACGTGCAGGTTACTTATATGCAGCCGTTGCAGATGTAGCGGCACTTACAGGCGATGACAGTTTGTTAAAAGCCATTGATAAAATATGGAACAATGTGGTAGATAAAAAAATGTATGTACAGGGAAGTGTAGGCGCTATCGGTGACGGCGAACGTTATGGCAACAATTATGAATTGCCCAATGCTACTGCCTACAATGAAACCTGCGCTGCCATCGCTTTGGTGTACTGGAACTACAGGATGTTCTTATTACACGGCGATTCAAAATACATGGACATACTGGAAAAATCTTTGTACAATGGTTTAATATCCGGTGTCGGTTTGGATGGTAAATCTTTCTTTTATACCAATGCCATGCAGATCAGGAACAGCTTCACGTTTCCACAGATGGAAGCCACCCGTTCCGGCTGGTTTGAATGTTCCTGCTGCCCGACCAACCTTGCCCGATTGATACCTTCCATACCGGGTTATATGTATGCAGTAAATGAAGATAATTTGTACATCAATTTATTCATCAATAGCAGCGCTGATTTGTCTGTTCGCAACAAACCGGTTCAGGTGGTTCAAACAAATAATTATCCATGGGATGGTGGGTTGACTTTTACGATTAACCCAAAAGCCGCAGCAGCATTCAATTTGTTGGTACGCATTCCAGGATGGGCGCAAAACAAAGCCGTGCCTTCAACACTTTACCAGTTTCAAAATGAGTCTGCCGAAAAACCAGTAATAAAAGTAA
>JAYWAU010000289.1:0-4296 GCA_043782265.1 Ferruginibacter sp.
ATGTCCTATCTCATTACGTTGAATGGTAACATTACGTATTTGTGCACCATCAAAGTATTTTTGGTTTTCAGCAAGACCTAATATCTCATTTTTATATGTGGTAAAGGTACCGCCGATATCAAATTTAAAGTCTTTGGAAATAGATCCATGATAGGCCGCAGTAAGGTCTATACCCGTATTTTGCATATTACCGATATTTACTTTAGGAGGTGTTCCACCACCATAAATTATATCAATATTATCAGGAAATAACAAACCACTCACTTTCTTTTTGTACCATTCTATAGAAAAGTCGAATTTGTTATTAAACAAAGTGGCGTCTAATCCAACATTGGTAATAATATCACCTTCCCATGAAGTTTTTGGGTTTCCTATATTACTATTGTAAAAACCTCCCTGAGGTTGAGTATTGGTTCCTGCAATATCATAATAACTACGACCTGCAAATTGAGAATACAGGGTATATGGATTGGTTCCATTAACGTTTTGGGCAGAACCTAATTTACCCCAGCTGTACCGTATTTTTAAATCATTTATCCAGGATACATTCTTTAAAAAATTCTCCTGGCTTATTCTCCATGCAGCAGAAACAGAAGGGAAATATCCTGTTCTTACATCCGACGCAAATACTGAAGATGCGTCTCTTCTTATTGTTGCATTTACCAAATATTTATCTCCATAACCATATTCTACACGTGCAAATTGAGACCATAAAGCACTTTGGTAAGGTGCTCCATCATTAGACTGACCTGTTGGAGAACCTGTGTTAAGAGACCAATAATTAGGATTCAGAGAGAAATAACTACCTCTTGTAGCGGACAAACTTCTACCATAATAATTAATGGCTTCTGTACCAATTAAACCCTTCACATTGTGTTTTCCAAATGTGTTATTGTAGGCCAACGTATTGGTCCATGTCCAGCTGCTATTATAACCTGCTCCTTCCGAAAAAGAATTCGCAGCAGTATTACCTTCTGCATTCTCGTAGGCAGTGTAATTGAAATTATAGTAATAATAATTATTAATTTCACCTCCGAAACTAGATCTTACAGTAAAGTGTTTTAATATGTCAGCTTCGGCATATACATTTCCTGCAACGTTCCAGTTATTATTTTTGTTATTTGCAGTACGTGCCACATTAGCATAAGGGTTTTGCGCATTACCAAAATCCTGAGATTTTGTACCTGCGTAATTTCCTGCTATATCATAAACAGGTATAATCGGGCTTTCACGAAAAGCTGTTAAAAACGGGCTACCCTCGCTTTGGTTGCCAAACAGGGGATTAGTTTTGTAATAGATGTAAGCATTTTCGCCTATCCGAATCTTATCCTTAATATTAAACTGGGTATTAGCTCTTACAGAATATCTTTTAAGATAGCTGTTAACAGCGATACCTTGTTGGTCTAAATATCCCATTCCAAAAAGGTATGAACTTTTATCACTTCCCCCACTTACAGATATATTGTGATTCTGCGCTATGGCTGTTCTTGTAATTTCGTCATACCAATTAGTACCTGCTTTATTGGCTCGGGTTATTTGGTTACTGGTAATATTGTATTTACTAATATCTGCATTAGGATCTCCTTCAAAAGCCGCTGTGGGTGTTATGAAGTCTGGAAGTATCGGGTTGGGACCTTTTCCATATTGTTTACTGCTTGGATTGGCTATACCAGAATTACGTTGAGCTAACCAAACTGCATCCGCCTCCTGCTGAGGAGTGGCAATATCAATACCATGGCCTGGTTGTGTTCTACCATAATAAGCGTCGTAACTTACCTTTGCTCTACCTGATTTACCTTTTTTAGTGGTAATTACAATTACACCGTTTGATCCACGAACACCATAAATAGAAGCAGAGGCATCTTTAAGTACCTGCATTGATTCTATGTCATTGGCATTGATGTTGGTTAAACTTCCTGAAACACCATCTATCAAAACCAGTGGTTGGTTGTTACCAAATGCAGTAATACCTCGAATGCGGATATCACTTGCGGCACCTGGCTGACCAGAGGTAATAATAGTAACACCGGATGCACGACCTTGTAAAGCTTCTTCACCAGTACCAACAGGCACTTGTTTAAGACCAGCCACATTTACTACAGAAACAGCACCTGTAATGTCTTTCTTCTTTTGGGCGGTATACCCTGTTACTACCACTTCATTTAAAGACGAAGTAGTTTCATTTAATGTAACTATAACAGTAGATCTTCCTGAAATACTAACTTCATCTGTACCGTATCCTATAGAAGAAATAACCAACGTGCTCTTACCATCGGGAACATTGATGGAGAATTCTCCATTTGCCCCTGTACTAACAGCAACCTTAGTTCCTTTTACACTTACCGTTGCCAAACCAACGGGAGAATTATCTTTTGCATTTGTTACCTTACCGGTAATTGTTTTTTGTTGAGCAAAGACTTGGGGAGAAAGGAAGATGCAGCATAATAATGCACAAATCCCAAAGAGGAGTTTTTTTAACATATAGCAGCTTGGTTTGATTAATGATCAACAAATGTAAATTTTTTTTTTTAACAAATCAAAAAATAAAAAACAACTAAGTTGGTATTATTTTATCCACAAGTAAATATTTGTAAACAGTGTGGCACTTTAAATGACGGTTATCTAAAAAGGTTATGATTTCAAAGTAATCTTTTTGATTTTTTCTAATAACTTTTTTTAACAATTCGAACTTGAAATTGAATTTGATTAGTAGATACTGCAATCTGTTTTTTTTAAAGATCAATTTTAGTAATACTTTGCAAATATGTGTTACTATATTTATTCTTTTCTCTACATTCTTTTGAAATCTTTAAACACAACAACAAAATTTGCTTTGTCAAAGTATTTGACTCCGGAATGAAGATGTCTAAAATTATTTAATCCTTTTTGCTTTATGGGTTATATTGGATGCTTTGTTTAATATGTACGTGCACTGTAAATTTTAAAATGTTTCTATTCTTGACTGTCCTTTAATTCCGTAAATAATTACAGAAGATGTAGTTTTACTGATAATCAAAAACCGAGCTGACTGAGAAAGAAAAGAACAACCATAATAAAATTCCTGCTTTTGCACTTTACCATTTTTATATTTTATCTCGGCACTGAAATCATCCGGCTTCAAAGCGATCATTTTATTCTCCTGCTTTAATTTATACACTTTTAGGGGACCCCGGTTTTGGGATGCTGCTACCAGATATTTGTTATTGCTACCTCTTAATTTCACCAGTGCTTTGCCATCTCCGGGAATATAAATTCCGCTTTCAAGAATGGTTTGCGGAATGAAACTTCCGTCTCCATTTCCTTTCAGCAGCAGTCCGTTCAAAGCATCATAGCGACCTACGGAAACCTCCGTACCGTAATCATTACCATTTATTAAAACGTCTATGTTGCCATCCCCATCAAAATCATCTGCAATCATTCCGTTTAAGACTGAAAATTGTGCCTGTGCTGGTAAGGGAGCTAATGAAAATTTATTATTACCATCATTTTTAAGTAGGCAGGATTTTAAATTAAAGGCTCTTAATACTAACGCATCTTTTAATTGCTCTTTAGTAAATAACTGATCAATGGAAGCTTCTGCGTACAACTTATAATTCTGAAATTTAGAACGCATGCCTATCATTTGTTTTACAATATCATCCCTGGTTTGAGCTGGGTATTCTTTTCTGGTTTGATCTGACTGACTTGTTGGGAGGTATAAGGTAGGAAAGGCATCGTAGCTTCCGTTGTTGTCAAAGTCTTTTGCATATATAGAAACAGGATACTGCTCCGAAGCTTTATAATAAGAATTTTGTCCTGCATTGCCTATGATATAGTCCATATCCCCATCATTATCAAAATCGCCTGGTACAATTGTATTCCACCAACCAGCCTGATTATTAATTCCGGATAAGGAGGAAATATTTTTAAAAACTCCTTTTTCATTTTTTAAAAAAGTAATGGGCATCCATTCTCCTGCAAGGATAAGATCAGGCCATCCGTCATTGTCAAAATCAGTAAACACCGCATCGCAAACCAGGCCAATATTATTTAAGTCGCCGGCTACCTCTTTGGTAACATCAGTAAACTTTATATGCCCATTTCTTGAATCATTTCTGTAGATAAAACTAGAGACTGGTTTTGGATAATTCCAAGGGTCTACCCTCCCTGCAATAAATAAATCAAGGTCTCCATCCCTATCATAATCAACTGCCCGTACACAGGATTTACTGGTAAGATTACCGGGCAAGGCTGTAGTATCCTGCGTATAGTTTCCTTTGCCATCATTTACATATAATTTATCCTGGTAGTTTGCTG
>JAYWAU010000290.1:0-4294 GCA_043782265.1 Ferruginibacter sp.
ATTACAATGGAGAGGCATGATACAGGATATTATGCCTGGAACGGAAGAACAGTTGAACAAGGAAATGACAACCGGTTATATTGGCTTTGACCCCACCGCTGATAGTTTACACATTGGCAGCCTGGTGCCTATCATCTTACTAAAACATTTACAAAAATTCGGGCATAAACCCATTGCGCTGGTAGGCGGTGCCACCGGTATGGTGGGTGATCCAAGTGGAAAAAGTGAAGAAAGAAATTTATTAAGTGAAGACGTACTTAACCACAATGTGGTTTGTGTAAAAGCACAGTTGGAAAAATTTTTAGACTTTGATGCCAGCAAACCTAACGGAGCTGAAATGGCCAATAACTATGATTGGTTTAAAGATTTTACTTTCTTGAACTTTATTAAAGAAGTAGGCAAATATATCACCGTTAATTACATGATGAGTAAGGACAGTGTGCGCAAAAGATTGGATGGCGATAACGGCATGAGCTTTACAGAATTTACTTACCAACTGGTACAGGGCTACGATTTTTACTGGTTGAATAAAAACAAAAACTGCAAGCTGCAAATGGGTGGCAGCGACCAGTGGGGCAATATTGTTACTGGTACAGAAATTATCCGTAAAAAAAGTGGTGGGGAGGCTTTTGCTTTTACCTGTCCGTTGATGACCAAGGCAGATGGCGGTAAGTTTGGTAAAACAGAAAAGGGAAATATCTGGCTGGATGCAAAGAAAACTTCACCTTACCAGTTTTACCAGTTTTGGTTAAATGCGGCGGATGCAGATGCAGAAAAGTATGTCAAAATATTTACCTTGTTAAGCAAAGAAGCTATTGAAACTTTATTGGAACAGCATAAGGGAAATGAGCACCAGCGGCTGTTACAGAAAAAACTGGCAGAAGAAGTTACCTGCTTTGTACACAGCAGGGCCGATTATGATTTTGCGGTAAAGGCCTCTGAAATATTATTTAACAATGATACCGCAGATATTTTGCAACAGTTAAATGAAGAGCAATTGTTGCATGTAATGGAAGGTGTGCCCACTGTTGAATTTTCAAAAGCAACTGTTGAAACCGGCATTGATGTAGTAAGTTTTTTAGCCGATACAAAAATATTCCCCAGCAAAGGCGAAGCCCGTAAAATGGTGCAAGGGGGCGGTGTTAGCATTAATAAAATTAAAGTAGATGCAATTGAAACGATGGTTAATACAACCGGTTTATTGAATGAAAAATATTTGCTGGTGCAGAAGGGGAAGAAGAATTATTATTTGGTGGTGGTGGGGTAAGGGTCTTATAACACTAATCTTTCTGTACGGTTTTTTGTGTGATTTCTTGAGTTTTTGCAAAACCAGAGAATTACTTATTTTAATAAAGTCTTTGATTTTATTATTTCAAATCCAAAAAAACCTTCAGAATATTCAAGTCGTACCTTTGAAAAAGACTTGATTATTTTTTCATACTCGCAGAAAAATATTAACTCCTTTTCTACACCATTAAAATCTACAACTACAAAAGGACTTCCGCAACTACTACTTTTTCCTTTTGCCAAAGTCCCTGTTTTGACAATACTAAAATCTTGTTTCGAAATTTCAGCATTAGAATAAATTGAATTAATATATAAAAATACAAAATAGGATGTTCCTCCTCCAATTGCAGTACTTGTAAGAAAAATCCAAAAAAAATTGTAGGTAGGTTTTAATACAAATAAAATTACAGGAAGAGTTACGAGTGTTGATATAGCCACAATTTGGAATAGATATCTAAAAGGAACTATTGTTAATCTATAAATATTAATACCCCATATTGCCAAACCCATTGAGGCAAAAAATAATAAAGCAAGAATAATATTTGCTATTTGAATTTTGGAGTTTGCTATAGTTGCTTGCTTCGGCAATCTTTTTGTTCTAATTCTCATTAAATGAAAAGGGATTATCACAATTTTTTATCACTCCACCTCTACCTGCTTCTTAACAACAGCACCTTCCACCGCTTCTGCTAAAAATTTTCTTTCGTTTACAAGATAGCCGTTGCCTTTCTCACACATATGCACTTTTAAATTTTCTATGCTGTAAGGACTACCATCTGGTATGTCGGCGATATTGCTGTAACGGATGTCATAGCCATCAATGATGATGACACAACCGCTGCCAATGGCTTCCATTTTATTGCCTTCGGTGATGAGCATGCCGGTGTCTTCGCCCAAACCAATACCAATGCAGGAAGGGTTGGTAGCTACTACCTGTGCAAGGCGGCCAAAGCGGCCACGCTTTTCAAAGTGGCTGTCAAACACCACATCGTCCATAAAACCAAGACCGGTAGTTATTTTTACTTCGCCTTTTAAATGTGCCCTGGTGGCATTCCCTTCGTATATCATGGTATTGCTCATGCCCATGGCACCGGCGCTGGTACCAGCTACTACAAAACCTTCCTCGTTGTGGTAACGCTGCAGCATTAATTGCAACAATTGTGTGCCACCGAATGTGGTGGATAATCTAAGCTGGTTGCCTCCGCTGAACATAACAGCGCGGCAGTTGCGGATACGTTCAATATATTCCGGATCAAGCGCATCGGCACGGTTGCGGATGTTCATGATGCTAACATCCGTGCAGCCAATTTTTCCAAAGGCGTTCAGGTAGTTCTCCCCTACTTCATTGGGAATCATCGAAGCCGTAGTAATAACTTCAATCTTTGCCGCAGGGCCACCACTTTCGTTTACAATGCGGTTTAAAATACCTAACTCAATAAAATTAAGATTGCTCAGTTTTTGTAACTCGCCTTTTTCAGGCACTGTACCTTTATCTTCGGCACCGCCAATAGCAATCAATTTTCCCTTGGGTTGCTGCATGAACATTTGTTTTGATGACAGTAAAATATTTCTTAACTGCTCCACATTTTTTTTACTGTTTAATGTAGTGGGTGTTGCAAATGTAAAGTAATTGACTAAAACAGGCTTTGATTACAGTTTGTATTTTTTAAGCTACCGTTTTTTTATTAACTTCCGATTTGCACTTTTATTTAAAGGAGATAACGTCGGTTTTGGCTGTTTATTTGACCCGTTTGTAAAAACTGTTGTGTTGATAAAATGAACCCAACCTGAAGGCCAATGTTGACAGGTAAAAAAATGTACAGGAGTGCGACGCCCATGAAGTTCCACATAGCTTCTTAGCCCCGACAAAAAATTATTAAACACTTTTAACCAAAAACTATTGTTGAATGAAGATTGAAGAGATAAAAATAATGAGGGGCCCAAACTACTGGAGCGTTCGGCGTAACAAACTTATACAAATGAAACTGGACCTGGAGGATATGGAGCAACGTCCTACCAATCTGATACAGGGTTTTAAAGACAGGCTTGCCGCAATGTTCCCGGGTATGTTTGAGCATCGTTGCAGTGTTGGCAAACCCGGCGGCTTTTTTGAACGGGTGGAAGAAGGCACTTGGATGGGCCACGTAATAGAACATGTGGCACTTGAAATGCAAACACTGGCAGGCATGGATACCGGTTTCGGCCGTACCCGTGGCACTGGAAAAGAAGGTGAATACTATGTTGTTTTTAGTTATATGGAAGAAGATGCAGGTGTGTACGCAGCAAAGGCTGCCGTAAGGGTTACACAGGCACTGGCCGATGGTGTGCCATACGATATTGAAAACGATATCATGCAATTAAGGGAGATAAGAGAAGATACCCGCCTTGGACCAAGCACAGGTTGTATTGTAGATGAAGCTGCTAAAAGAAATATTCCTTTTATACGGCTGAACAAATACAGTTTGGTACAGTTGGGTTACGGCATTCATCAAAAAAGAATCAGGGCTACTATTGCCAGCACTACCAGCAATATTGCGGTTGACATTGCCTGCGATAAAGAAGAAACAAAAAACCTGCTGGGTGCTGCAGAAATACCTGTTCCCAAAGGAGTAATTATAAGAAGTGAGGAAGGATTAAAAGATGCAGTTGAACGATTGGGTTACCCGCTGGTATTAAAACCAATAGATGGCAACCATGGCAAAGGAGCCACTACCAATATTATGGATTGGGCAATGGCGGTGAAAGCCCTGGCAGATGCACAGGTGTATGGACGTAGCATTATCTGCGAACGCTTTATTACCGGTTTCGATTTTAGGGTGCTGGTGATCAACAATAAATTTATCTGCGCTGCCCTGCGTACTCCGGCTGCTGTTACCGGAGATGGGGAACACCACATACAATGGCTGGTAGATGAAACCAACAAAGATCCCCGGCGTGGTTATGGCCATGAGAAAGTATTAACCTCCATTAAACTGGATAGTTTCAGCCAGCAGATGCTGGATGAAAA
>JAYWAU010000291.1:0-4282 GCA_043782265.1 Ferruginibacter sp.
CCAATCGAAATTATTATTTTCATGCGCAGCTTTGGGAACTATTTTTTTATCGAGTACTGTTTTTTTTAATATGCCCTGGTCTACCAGTTTTCTTTTGGCTTCGTGCATATATTCCTGAAGTGTTTCATTGTGCATCCATTGAAATTGAGGGGGCTCGTATCCAACTTTATCTTTTCTCCACACTACTTCATCGGGTAATTTTTTGTCCATCATTTTACGAAGTATCCATTTGGTCCAGCCATCGTGTATTTTAAAACCCGCAGGTAAAGAAAAAACAAATTCCACCAACTGGTGATTTAAGTATGGCAACCGTACCTCTACTCCATGTGCCATGCTGTTTCTGTCTGCATAACGAAGTAATTCTTCCAGCCCTAATGTGTGTGTATTAAAATATAAAATATCATTTAGTTTAGTGATAATTGGTTTGCGAATTCCTTCCCATTCTCTGCCTTGTAGTGACGCTACAAAATCCTTATTAATATCGGGTTGTCTTACAGTCTTCAAATATTCATTTTGTTCCAGTTTAATTACGGCATGTGCAGGAAGATAAGCTGCTAAATAATTTTTAATGCCCCAGTTAAAAGGCAAATTATTTTTTTGCAATTCCCTTTTCTCTTTTTGGGTGGTAATGAATTTGCTTTTAGCCGCCAATTGTTGCAGGTACCAATGTATATATTTATTATAACCGGCAAATATTTCATCAGAACCCTGCCCATCCAGCAAAACTTTTACTTTATTTTTTTTAGCCATTTCAAAAACCTTGTATTGCGCATAAATACTGCTTGAAGGAAATGGCTCTTCCTGGTAATAACAAAGCTTTTTAAAATCCTTTATCAATTCCAATGCAGAGGGCTCTACCGTATGTGATTGTACTGGACGTTTGAAAGACTTTGATGAAGAAAGAAAATTAGTGACTGACTGAATATAGAATGATTCGTCTTTTTCAAAACCGGGAAAAACGGCAGAAAAAGTGTTGAATGCTCCGGCAGATTTTTTAATAGTAGCGAGAATGGCAGAACTATCCAGTCCGCCGCTCAGGCTGGTACCTACGGTAACATCACTACGCAGCCTTCGGTTAACGGATAGAATTAAAAGCTCTCTGCATTTTTCGATAGCGTCGCTGCTGGAAATTTTTATTCGGGCGTCTTTGTCAATATCCCAATATTTATAGGTACGTAATTGAAGTGTTTGAATGTTAAGTTTTAAAAAATTACCAGGGGGTAGCGAAAATATATTTTGATAAAATGTTAGTTCTTTGTCATTTGCATTTTGAACATAGCCAAGCGCAATGTAGTTCAGCAACATTTTATCATCAATTTTCTTTTCTGTGCCGATGGCCCATAAGGCTTTCATTTCACTTGCAAATACAAATACTTCATTATTGGCTACGTAATAAAATGGCTTTTCTCCAAAGCGATCCCGGGCGGCAAAAATAATTTGTTGTTTTATATCGAGCAATGCAAAGGCAAACATCCCGTCAAAATGTTCTAGGCAATCTTCCTTCCAATAATCGTAGGCAGCTAAAATAACTTCTGTATCGCTGAGAGATTTAAAGCGATATCCCTTTTTATACAAAATCTCTTTAAGTTCCAGGTAATTGTAAATTTCCCCATTGTAAACAATCGTATATCTTTTCAGGTAGTGCATCGGTTGAGCACCAGCATCGGTTAAATCGATGATCGATAATCGTCTGTGCCCAAACCCAACATTCCCCCACTGGCTAATCCATTGTGCTTCACCGTCTGGTCCACGGTGGGCCAATGCGTTCGTCATTTTAGTAAGTTGTTCCGTAGTAACTAAAGACGTATCGGAACTTATGATGCCAGCTATTCCACACATAGTTGTAAATATCCAAAAAAAATCCCGGCAACCAGCCGGGAAAATTAAATATTAAAACAAATCAGGTTAAAAAACGATTGGAAAACTAACCACACTCGTATCCCATCCAACTATTAAATTAGCCCCGGTAGCTGATTTTTCAAATACTATTGCAAAAGATTCCAATGGATCACTTTGCTTTTGAATGGGTGCGTCTATCCTAACGATGTCTTTCGTTTCATCATATTTAAAAGAGCCCCAGGTATCTGTATCTTTATTAAGTATCAGCGTCCACTTATCCAAGTAAGGAATACAGTATAAGGTATACCTGCCTTTTTTAATTTTTGTATTTCCTATTTTCACGGGTCTGTAAAATTCAATTTCAGTGGCTTCGTTGGCGCCTAATCTCCACACCTGGCCAAATTGTAATAATTCGCCAAAAACGGTGCGACCATTTTTTTGAGGTCTGCTGTAAGTTACCCTTGCTGTTAATAGTTCTGTAGCTTTATCCTGAATTTTTAAAACTGGGTAACTATTGGGATAATAACTCATATCCATCGGCGATTTATCTACCGGCGGAAATTTTGTTTGAGCCTTTAGTAAATTGCAAATACCACACACAATAATAGGGACCAATAAAAACTTTTTCATAAAAAAATTAAGTGTTTAGGTACAAATATAAAAGAATTCAACTGTTGTTAAGTTCGTTCAATTGATAAATGGCAAATTGTTTCAGCAGCGGAAAAAATTCGTTGTAACATATTTGTAAGTAATCATATTGCTCATTAAATATTTTAAATGCAATAGCAGATTCAGATAAATAAGCGGCCCTTTTTACAAGGCCACCAAAACTTTTTTCAATACCCTGCCTGTACTGGTAATTGTATAACCAGTTTTGCGATTGCATATAGGGAAATACCTGTTGAAATTTTGGCGGAAGCAATGCTAAATTAATTTGCAGGTAGCTATAGGTTTGCTGGCAAAAGTTATTTAATTCCCCATCGCTGGCGAATTCATTTTTATCATTGGCTAAAAAATGATCATACAGTACATCAACAAATGCTCCGGCATACAACCTGTAATCTGCTTTAAAAAATTGTTTGGCCTGTTGCGTTACAGGGTGCTGGTCAGTAAATTCGTCAATAGCTCTGTGTAGTGTCATTCCTTTTTGAATGGTGCCAGGGTAATCAAATTTCTTTTTACCCTTTACATAATCGCTGATCATATTGCCGGCTAAAATACCGGGGTCATTAAAAGAAAGATATGCATGGGCCAGATAATTCATACCATTAAAGGTATACAATGTGTTTGTACCCGGAAGGAATTAGCCGCTTTTACTTTTTAACACATCCTTTTACTATTTTAATGTTTTTTTAAGAAATAAATTTAATGCAGGCCTATACTGCATTGTAAGGGTAACAACTTTTAATAATAGGATTGCGTGATGCCGTTTATCCAATTTGATTTTATACAACTTGTTTTTAATCAAGTACTGCTTGTAATACAATTACAGGTAAAATAGATTTGTATCATCAATCAAAAAACTGCTCTAATCCGGCAGTATCATTTAACCAAATAAAATATTAAAACATGAAAAAGTTAGCAACTGTTTTAACAGCAGTAATAATGCTGTTTACAACTACCGCCTTTGCAAGCGAAGGAAGCAAGATTACAGCCAAAGTAAAAGAGGCATTTGAAAAAGATTTTCAAAAAGCAAAAAATGTAAACTGGGAAAAAACAAAGAATTATTATTTTGCTTCATTTACATTTAACGATCTTGATTTAAATGCAGTTTACAACGAAGAGGGAGAATTGGTAGGCACTTCCAGAAAAATTGCTACGGCGCAATTGCCATTGAATATTTCATTAACACTTTCTCAAAAATACAATGACTACCTGATGCAGGAGTATGCAACTGAACTTAGTTATAACGGCGAAACGCATTATTTGGTAACTGTTTCTAATGCAAAAAGAACACTGCAATTAAATTTCAGACCAAATGGAGAAGTAACAGTTGATAAGAAAATTAAAAAATAAGTAAACTATGATTCTATTTAATTAGCCCTTCAATTTTTTGAGGGGCTTTTTATTTCATGCCTGCGAATCGGGTTTATTATTATTCTCTGGAACTAAATTGTCAGCTTTATATTTCTTTTCGAAACAATCTCATTACGATAAATAATTTGTCAATCATTTTTTCGTATAAACCCAACGATGGCTGTAGCTAAACCTGGGTACAAGGGGATAGTTGCGTTGCTATAGGTGGCTATATTTTTCTTTCTGTCTGCAGGTGCGGTTTTTAAGATATGATTCATACTATCCAGTAAAATAAGACTGACACTTTCTTTACATTTTTTTAGCAGCATAGCTTCGCTTGGGGCTACCTGGATATCTGTGCCACCTTGTAAAATTAATACCGGAGTAGTTAGTTTTTTTATTTCTTCACAAGGGATATATTTCATCC
>JAYWAU010000292.1:0-4278 GCA_043782265.1 Ferruginibacter sp.
ATTATTATGGATATACTGAAACCAACGAGTGGTAGTTATAAATTATTTGATGCAGAACCTGATGAAACTTATCGGAGGAAGATTGGAACTTTTTTAGAAACACCTAATTTTTATCATTATTTATCTGCACAAAAAAATTTAGAAATTGCTGCTGCACTAAAAGAACGGGGAGCCGATGATATACCGAGGGTACTGGAATTGGTAAATCTTACACAACGCAAAGATTCCCGGTTTAGTACCTATTCATTGGGTATGAAACAGCGGCTTGCGATAGCCTCCTGCCTGCTGGGTGACCCCGAAGTATTGATTTTGGATGAACCAACCAATGGGCTGGATCCGGTGGGTATTGCTGAAATCAGGCAACTGATAAAGCAGCTGCATCAGCATGGAAAAACTATCATCATGGCAAGCCATTTACTGGATGAGGTGGAAAAGGTTTGTACCCATGTGGCCATTTTAAAAAAAGGAGACCTTGTAGCAACTGGTGATGTAAATGAAATTCTGGCCACTGAAGATATTGTTGAAGTTGGCGCAACAGATGTAAAACAACTGGCCTCTGTAATCAGCGGTATCCAGGGCTATAATAGTATAAAGGAGAGCGATAAGATGCTGCAACTTTTTTATCCGGTTGGTACTGCCAATATTGAAAGTATCAATAAATATTGCTTTAGTAACGGAGTAGTATTAAATCATTTGCAACTTAAAAAGAAAAGCCTGGAGGCTAAATTTTTTGAATTAACCAACTAATCAATTGTTTTGTTATGATAAAATTATTAAAGGTAGAATGGATGAAGATCAGGAGCTATAATGCTTTTATTGTAATCAGTGCATTTTTTGCATTGGGCGTATTTGCGTCCAATTACCTTGCTTATTCGTTTAAGAAAAATGTTATTGATCCTGCAGATCCAACTGGTCTTATATCCGGAGGTTCACCTTTTGGCTTTCCAAATGTTTGGCAAACGGTAAGTTATTACAGCGGGCTAATGTTATTGTTACCGGGTTTATTATTGTTAATTTTAGTAACCAATGAATTTACCTATAGAACACACCGGCAAAATATTATTGATGGGATAAGCCGAAACCAGTTTACGCAGGTAAAATTATTGATGGGGGTTATTATAGCGCTGGTATCTACATTGCTTGTTTTTATTGCAGCACTTTTATTTGGCTTTTTTGTTAATACCGGATCTTTTTCATTAACTGGTATTGGAAATGTATGGTTCTTTTTTTTGAAAGCACTTACCTATAATTTTATCGCTATTTTAATTGGAGTATTGGTTAGAAGAACTGGTTTTGCAATTGCAGTATTCTTTATTTATACAGCTTTAGAAAATGGAATTTCAATCCTTCTGCTAGTGTGGGCAATTAACATCAAAAAGGATCATAACATAGATTTGGGGAATATGGGAAACTATTTACCAATGAATGCTTCAGATGGTTTACTGTACTCACCGTTTGATTCTTTCACCAATATGGCCAATAAGTTTTTACCGGCAGATTATACATGGCTGGTTTTTTCACTCGCAATAATTTACCTGGCATTATTTTATTTCTGGAGCCAACGGCGAATGCTAAAATCAGACTTGTAAAAATTTTGGTCAAACTTTACACAATTGCTTAAGTGCAAGATTTATTGTTGGATATAAAAATGTAAAACCAGTTTTGACTATTTTTTCACTACTTACAGTTGCACTTTTTAAAACCTCAATGCTCCGGTCTCCTAACATTATTTTTAAAATAAAAGCAGGCACATGCAGGGGAATAAAAAATTTCCCTTTCATTTTTTTTGCTAGTTCAATGGTAAGCGTCTTATTTGTAACCGGGTTGGGTGCAACCGCATTGTAGCTTCCGGATAACTGGTTATTTTCAAGAGCGTTAATAAATAGCCTGCAAAGATCATCAATATGTATCCAGCTTACTACCTGTTTACCGTTCCCTAATATGCCCGCAACACCCAGCCTGATGGGCTTTTTAAACTCAGCCAATGCCCCTCCGTCATTACTTAGTACAATGCCAATCCGTAGTTTAACTAGTCGTTTTTGTAAAGCCTCAACCGGTTCAATGCTTTGCTCCCAAAGCTGGCAGGTTTCACCTAAAAATCCGGTAGATGGTTTATCTGTTTCTACAAATGACTTTTCATGTTTAAACGTATCTTCTCCATACCAGCCTATTGCAGATGCACTCACAATTGCTTTAACCTTATTTACATTGTTATGTAAAGTATGGATAATTAGTTTACTACTTTCCGTTCGGCTGTTTTGAATCTCAAGTTTGTAAGCGGGCGTCCATTTTTTATCTACCACACCTGCACCTGCAAGGTGTATAATATAATCAGCTTTTTGTAAAGCAGTTATATCTATTGTTTGCGCATTAATGTCCCATAATGCATATTCAACAGCCGATGCCTTATTTTTAGTTACAGGTAACTGCCTGGTAAGTATTATAACTTTGTATCCATTGGCTAATAAATGGGTTGTAATGGCTTTACCTACCATACCGGTGCCACCTGTTATTAAAACTGTTTCCATAAAAATGTATTTTTCAAAATTCTATACGGTTTTTTTAATATAAATGTGAATGAAAATTTTTTTAACATAAATAAAACGCTTGTTAGCTATATGTAAAAACAAAACTTAACACATCTTGTTTATATTTTTATTAAAAGATTATAGCTTAATTTTAAACTTAAAAATCGCCATAGTATGAAGGGAATATTTGTAAATATATGCCTGCTGTTTTTAGTGCCTGCTATTTGTTTTTCACAAAAAATAACTTTTTCGGATGTATTGAAAGAAAATAGTCGTGAGATGGATTTTGAGATTATTGGTAAAGTAAGTGGAAACATATTGGTTTTTAAAAATGTAAGCAGCAGTTATGCAGTTTCCATTTACCAGGGGGATATGGATATGAAAGAAAAAATTGAACTTGATTTTATACCATCCAAATCTTTTAATGTTGATTTTATTGTGTACCCTGAGTTTTTCTTTATGATTTACCAGTATCAAAAAAAGGGAATTGTATATTGTATGGCTGCTAAATTAGATGGTAATGTTAAAAAGATGGGTGAGCCTATTTTGCTTGATACAACGCATGTTGGTTCTTTTGGTGACAATAAAATATACAATGTTATAAATAGTGAGGACAAGCAAAAAATAATGGTATTTAAAATTCAAAAAAAGGAAGACAAGTACAATTTTGTCACGTTGCTTTATGACAATCAATTGCACTTAATTCATAAAACCCGCCAGTCACTTGATTATAACGAACGAAAGGATATGTACAGTGATTTTTCTCTTGATAACGAAGGTAATTTTGTCTTTACAAAGTCAATCAAATCAGGCAGCAGAGATGATATAGGAACGCTTGATCTTATTACAAAAACTACACAGCAGGATACGTTTTCAATAAAAAATCTGCCGCTTAAAAAAATGTATATTGATGAAATGAAAATCAAAATTGATAATGTGAATAAGAGGTATATTCTGAATTCATTTTATTATAATGAACGTCGTGGTAATATTGCGGGTATCTATGCCTCCATTTGGGATGTAAAGGGTGATAGTACTTATTCGAGTGTTTTTACACCTCTGCCAGATAGTGTTAGAAGTATAGCTAAGGAATCAGGCGGGTTAAGGTTTGCATTCAATGATTATTTTATCCGAAATATTGTACTTAAAAAAGATGGAGGTTATCTTTTGGCAGCCGAAGATTACTCTACCCAAAGTACAGGTAATAATAATAATTGGAATCGCTGGGATTATTTATACAATTCTCCCTATAGCAATCCCTATTATTATAATTATTACAGTCCTTATTATGGCGGTTACTACCGTCCTTATAATAGTTTTGGAGGTTACAATTCAACGAGGTACTACTATTATAATATCCTTGTGCTAAGCTTAAACAATAAGGGTGTGCCGGAGTGGAGCACCATTATTCATAAGGATCAATCTTCATCGGAAACTGATAATTTTATGTCTTATGCTACGTTCAACACAGGAGCTGGCATTCATTTTCTCTTCAATAATTCAGATAAACGAAATCCATCGGTAATTGATAATGTGGTTAGTGCCGATGGAACTGTTACAAGAAATCCCAGCTTGAAGAGCAATGAAAACGGATACAATTTTATGATAAAATTTGCCAAGCAAACTGGTGCCAGGCAGGTAATTGTACCTTGCTCTTACCGCAACCAGATATGTTTTGCTAAAATTGATTTTTAATAATTATAAATATTTTATTTATCAATTTCGTAAAGCAATAATTATTGCCCATTTT
>JAYWAU010000293.1:0-4274 GCA_043782265.1 Ferruginibacter sp.
GAGACTGCCTCTTTTATTTTTCTCCACTACATTTCTGCCTGATTTTTCTGGTAACCTGTATAATACCGAATCGGCATTCATTAATTTGATTTAATTTACCTCATATGCTTACAAACAATTAAATAATGAAAAATCAACTCTGTTTAGTAATTCTTTTATTAATTACCATTGAGGCCAGCACACAAACCCTTTCTAAAACCGAACAGCAGCTTTTAAAAAGAATAGATGCCTCTATGCCGGCAACAATTAAGTTGCTGAAAGAATCGGTGAATATTAATAGCGGAACATTTAATAAAGAAGGAGTAAAAAAGGTAGGCGCCCTCTATGCAAAAGAACTAACTGCTCTTGGCTTCACGTTGCAGTGGATATCGATGCCAGACTCGTTAAAAAGAGCTGGTCATCTTGTGGCTTATCGTAAAGGAAAGAAAGGAAAAAAACTTTTTTTGATCGGTCATTTAGATACAGTATTTGAACCCGACATGCCGACAAATCCTTTTACGATGTTTACGGATAGCACAGCCACCGGGCAAGGAGTAAATGATATGAAAGGGGGTGATGTGCTTGTAATTGCGGCATTAAAAGCACTGCAGAATAAAGGTTTACTGCATGATGCATCTATTACAGTATATTTTACCGGTGATGAAGAAAATGCAGCGGAGCCTCGTGAAATAAGTCGCGGCGATTTTATTGAAAGAGCAAAACAACATGAAATTGCATTGGCATTTGAAGGTGCCATAGGCTTGAATACGGTGGCTACTGCCCGACGCGGTGCAAGCGAATGGAGGCTGGAAGTGGAAGCAAAGCAGGCGCACTCCTCAGGTATTTTTGGTGCAGCGGGCTATGGTGCTGTGTACGAAGCTGCAAGGATTGTAAATGAATTTAGAGAGCAGTTAAGTAAGGAGCCATACCTTACTTTTAACCCTGCTTTATTTATCGGGGGGTCTGATGTGCAGTATGATATTGCTTCACAAAAAGGTGGTGCATCTGCAAAAACAAATATCATTGCTCCAAAGGCGGTGGTGATGGGTGACCTGCGGTTTCTTACCGAAGAACAAAAAGAAAAAGCAAGAGAAAATATGAGGCAAATTGTTTCTAAGAATCTTCCTGAAACCAGGGCCACTATTAGTTTTATGGATGGGATTCCTTCAATGCCGCCAACCCCGGGTAATACTGCACTGGTAAAACAACTCAATGATATTAGTGTAGCTTTAAAATACGGCGAAGTAAATGCAGGCAATCCGGGATCAAGAGGCGCAGGGGATATTTCTTACGTGGCCAACTATCTTGACTGCCTTGATGGATTAGGTGCATCAGGTAAAGGAGCACATGCGCCTGGAGAAATTATTAACCTGAATGAATATCCTAAATTAATAAAAAGAACAGCACTGCTAATTTACCGCCTTACCAGATAATATTTTTATCACTAACTCCTTTATAAAAATTACCAGCAACCACAAATACAGCTTTTAATTTTTTCAATTAATAAGCCTACTTTTAAATCAGCATGAAACAAATATTGCAACTGTTATTATTATTTACTACCTCTTTACTTTTATGGGGTTGTCCCTACGAATCGCCATATGGCATAGACGAAACTGCACAGGAAAATATAGACGAAGATTTATTGGGTAGCTGGGCAACTTTTGTTACAAAGCCTTCCAATGAAGGAGATAACAAGGCAGACCCTATAAAAGTAATTTTCTCTAAAAATACAGCGCAGGAATACAACATCGCTATCACTGGCTACCTGAACGAATTAAAGCCCTACCGCGTTATTACCAATGATACAATAAAAGGAAGTGCTTATATTTCAACAGTTGCAGGTAAACAATTTTTAAATGTTTTTGTAAAAGGCAGAATGTACATAGCAGAGATAAGAAGGGAGAAAAATGATTTATCAATCCTTTGCCTTTCAGAACATTTTACAGTAAAATATATTAAGAATAGTGCTGAGTTGCGGAAGGCCATTGAGTTTCATTATAAGGTAAGTGTTACACCTGCTTATGATGATTATTTTGTCTTAAAATATTTGCAAAAGGTAAACTAGTGCTAAGTAAAATGTGAGTTGTCAGTAGTGAGTGACGAATATAATTATTGCAAATACTGTATTTACTCACACCTGACTACTCACAAATTTATGACACAATATACTTAACAACATTACTAGTACTGCAATCCAATGGATAGCGCACAACTTTGTACCCAAACAATTACAAATCCTTTACAAATACGTAATTTGCTTTTTAATTAAACGATTGCAATATGCCCACTAGTAAAATTACCGGTATTGGTTGTTATGTACCCGCAAATAAAGTAACCAACGAAGATTTAAAGCAATTCATGGATACTTCTGATGAATGGATACAGGAACGTACCGGAATCAAGGAACGCCGCTATGCCCACCGAACCGAAGAAACCACTACTACAATGGCGGTTGAAGCTTCAAAAATTGCTATTGAAAGAGCCGGTATTACTGCACAGGATATTGACTTTATAGTTTTTGCAACACTAAGTCCGGATTACTACTTTCCGGGGTGCGGCGTATTGGTACAGCGTGCCATGCAGATGAAAGAAATTGGGGCATTGGACATCCGAAATCAATGCAGCGGTTTCGTGTATGCTTTATCTATAGCAGACCAGTTTATTAAAACAGGCATGTATAAAAACATTTTAGTAATTGGCAGCGAAAAGCATTCGTTTGGGTTAGATTTTAGTACCCGGGGTAGAAATATTTCGGTGATATTTGGTGATGGTGCAGGAGCAGTGGTTTTGCAGGCTACCGAAAAAGAAGGACAGGGAATAATAAGTACGCACCTTCACAGCGATGGACATAGTGCTGAACTGTTGGCGATGTACAATCCTGGTACGCATGCCAACCATTGGGTAAAAGAACCTTTAGCAGATTATATCGATGCGCCGATTGGTGAAATGTTTATGAGCAAAGAGATGATAGACAAGGCACAAAATTTTCCTTTTATGGATGGCCCTGCAGTATTTAAAAAAGCCATTGTAAAATTTCCGGAAGTTATTATGGAAGCGCTAATAAAAAATGGGCTTACAACAGCAGATATCAATATGTTGATTCCACACCAGGCTAATTTACGCATCAGCCAGTTTGTGCAACAAAAACTTGCTTTGCGAGACGACCAGGTGTTTAATAATATTCAGCAATACGGTAACACTACCGCCGCATCAATCCCAATTGCTTTATGCGAAGCATGGCAGCAAGGTAAAATAAAAGAAGACGATCTTGTGTGCCTGGCTGCTTTTGGCAGTGGCTTTACATGGGCAAGTGCATTGATTCGTTGGTAAAGGGTTTACTAATAATTTCTTGCAATTTTTTAATTAAACACAACTGTTATTGCATTACTTTAATTTTATGCCTTTAAAAAGTGTTTAATTCATGCAGCGTAAAATAATTTATTTAATCAACCCTATCTCCGGAACAAAGAATAAGGAATCGGCGCTGAAAATAATTGAAGACAGAACCAGGCAGCAAAATATTCCTTTTGAAATTATACATACCAACCCACAAGGCAATTATTATTTTTTAAAAGACAGGATAAACAACGAAGGCATTACAGATATTGTAATTTGCGGGGGTGATGGTACGGTAAGTCAGGTAGCCTCGTGGCTGATTGAAGAAGACGTTAGTATTGGCATTATCCCCATGGGATCTGGCAATGGACTGGCACTGGCAGCAAAAATACCTAAAGAAATAAATAAGGCACTAGATGTAATTTTTACCGGTAAGGGTCGGTACATTGATTCTTTTTTTATTAATGAAGTATTTAGTTGTATGCTATGCGGCCTCGGTTTTGATGCGCAGGTAGCGCATGATTTTGCTAAACAGCCAACCCGAGGTTTGGGCACTTATATTAAACAAACAATTGAAAATTTTATTACAGCCCAACCTTATCAATTTGAAATTGTTAATCAGGGAAAATCGTTTGCAACGGATGCTTTTTTTATTAGCATTGCCAACAGTAACCAGTTTGGTAACCAGTTTACAATAGCTCCTAAAGCCAGTTTAAATGATGGGTTGCTTGATATTGTGGTTGTAAAAAAAATGAGTAAAATACGGATGTTGCTGGCTGTAATAAAACAAGTGGCAAGTGGCAAAATAAATGAACATGACGATGCAACTTTTCATAAAAAAGATGTGCTTTATTTTCAAACGGCTCAACTCATCATTCACAATCTAAATGAGGCTCCCTTGCATGTTGATGGAGATCCGGCCCGTACAGCAAAAAAACTGGTAGTAAAAGTTATTC
>JAYWAU010000294.1:0-11751 GCA_043782265.1 Ferruginibacter sp.
TGCTGTTCGTACAGGTTTAATAACAATGGGCCATGCAAGGGCGCTTATTAATGTTGACATGATAGATAAGCAATTATTTATTTTTTCAGAAATAAAAAGCAAAGAATTATCTGTAAGGCAAACCGAAGACCTTGTACGTAACATGTACACTGGCAGTAATGCTGTTAAAAATACGGTAAAAGCTGTGTTACCTCCTGCATTTAAAAAGATTGAAGATAATTTAGCATCCCAGTTTAGTACCAAAGTAAAACTGGTACACAATAAAAAAGGATATGGAGCCGTAACCTTTGAATATTATTCACTGGATGAATTAAACGGCCTGCTGGAAAAATTGAACGTTAAAGTAAGTTGATGCAAAAATTATTACCGATATTTTTTATATTGTTTTTTTTTCTTTGTATGAATGTTTCTTTTGCACAGTTACTAAAAGACACTGTAATAAAAAATGAAAAAAAGATTATTGATACTATAGGAGTTAAAACATTTAATCCACATAAAGCCACAATTCGTTCAGCCATGGTGCCCGGCTGGGGGCAGGTTTACAATAAAAAATATTGGAAAGTGCCAATAATATATGGGGCCTTGGGTACTACTGCTGCCGTTTTTCTTTATAATATAAAAAATTACAGGTTATTAAAACAAGCCTATATCTATAAATCTGATACTTTACCGGGTAATGATGTTAATATTGATCCGAAATTTAAAAATCTTAGCGCTAATTCTTTAAAAACATACCGCAATGCCTTTAGGCAAAATGTTGATTACTCTGTTTTATTTTTTATTTTTTTTTGGGGGTTAAATGTTGTAGATGCTACTGTAGATGCACAGTTAAAAGCATTTGAAGTAAACGATAACCTCAGTCTGAAAATATCTCCCGGTTATAGTCCCATGGCCAACACAACAGGCCTCAGTTTTGTTTTTGACATACATTCAAAATCAAATAAGGGAGCTAAATAATTATATTTGCAATTACAAAAAAAGTTCAAATGAATTCAAGTTCCGGTTCACAACAAAAAAAATTAAACATTGCTTTAATAGGGTATGGTAAAATGGGTAAAGCCATTGAAGAAATTGCTGTACAAAGAGGCCATGCTGTTACACTGAAAATTGATATCAATTCAATGGATCAGTTTACAAACGAAAATTTACAACAGTGTGATGTAGCGATTGAATTTACCAGTCCGCATAGTGCTGTGGAAAATATAATTACCATCCTGCAGGCTGGCACACCGGTGGTAAGCGGTAGTACTGGTTGGCTTAATCGTTGGGAAGAAGTGAAAAATCTATGCATCGAAACAAAAGGCACCCTTTTATATTCAAGTAATTACAGTGTAGGTGTAAATATATTCTTTGAAGTAAATAAACGACTGGCTCAACTAATGAACCCTCATACCGATTATGAAGTGAGTATGACAGAAATTCATCACACAGAAAAAAAAGATGCACCCAGTGGAACTGCTATAACACTGGCAGAACAGATACTTGAAAACATTGGACGTAAAAAACAATGGGTTAATCAGGCACCTCTTTCACCAGAAGACTTGCTCATCATAAGCGAAAGAATAGATCCGGCACCAGGTACTCACATAGTAAAATACAGTTCGCCGATTGACGATATTGAAATTTCACATACAGCCCATAACCGCAAGGGCTTTGCTACAGGAGCCGTTCTGGCAGCGGAGTTTTTACAAGACAAAAAAGGAATATTTAGTATGAAAGATGTATTGGGTTTTTAAAAATTTTTATACGGTCGAAATGCGCCGTGGTAAAGACTTTAGGAACCTTGTTATAAAATACTAAATACAAATAAATCGTACTCAACACCTTACAACAAAAAATAGATTTGACTTTTTTACAAAAAAAATTTGCCCCAATACCTTTTTGCCTTATTTTTGCACTCCATTATAAAAAAGGGTAGAAGAATTGGTAGCTCAGTTGGTAGAGCAATACACTTTTAATGTATGGGTCCTGGGTTCGAGTCCCAGCCAGTTCACTTGAGGAGTTCATTTAATGAACTCCTTTTTTATTTATTTCACACCAAGTTTGTTTTCCTACACCAGTATAAGTCTCTTATTTTTGCTTATAATTTTTTTTTGTATGAATGATTTCTTTAGAGACAAGGTAGTGGTAATTACCGGTGGCAGCGAAGGGATAGGCAAAGCATTAATTGATGCGTTGATCCCTTTAGGCGCCAAAGTGGCCACCTGTGGCCGCAATCAGGATAAACTATATAATTTACAGGTGCAATATTCCAACCATCTTTTACATAGTATGGTGGCAGATGTAAGCAGGTATGATGAATGTGAAAATTTTATCAAATCGACTATTGAAACATTTGGAGGTATAGATATATTGATTAATAACGCTGGTGTTTCTATGAGATCTTTATTAAAAGACCTTGATGTTGATGTAATAAAAAAAGTAATGGATATCAACTTTTTTGGAACCGTATATTGCACCAAGCTGGCATTAAATTCTATCATTGAAAGAAAAGGTACTATTGTGGGTATTTCTTCTATTGCAGGCTTTAGGGGCTTACCGGGCAGAAGTGGTTATTCTGCTTCTAAATTTGCAGTTAATGGTTGGTTAGAGGCGGTACGCACCGAAGTGATGGATGATGGCGTGAATGTTATGTGGGTATGCCCCGGGTTTACCAAAAGTAATATACGAAATGCAGCACTCAACAGTAAGGGACAAACGCAGGGAGAAAGTCCATTAAGAGAGGCGACCCTGATGAGCCCTGAAACATGTGCCCGGCATATTTTAAAAGCAGTAGCAAAAAGAAAAAGAACATTGGTGCTAACCTTTCAGGGTAAGCAAACTGTTTTTGTAAATAAATTTTTCCCATCACTGGCAGACAGGTTAGTGAAAAAATTCTTTTTTAAAAATGGAGAACTGATGAAATAGTGTGTCAACCCTAACGGGAAATATTAGGCCGTCTTCTGATAAGCAGTGACATTTCAATAACACCGATATTAATTTAACTAACCAATTACTTTAAAATATTAACGGACCAACTATCCACTATTACATGCCTTTACTCACCCTTACAACAGATATTGGTCAGCATGATTTTCTTGCAGGTGCAGTAAAAGGGCAGTTGTTACAACACGCTGCATTTTTTACAATAGTGGATATTACACACCAGCTATCTCCCTTTAATTACCCACAGGCCGCCTATGTATGCAGGAATGCCATTAAAAATTTCCCCTCTGGTACTTACCACCTTATAATGGTAAATCTATTTGATGAAAAGCCTGAACATTTGCTGCTGGCTGAACACAACGGCTACTATATTGGCTGTGCCGATAATGGTTTACTTACCATGATTTTAGAAGAAGTTCCACAAAAAGTAGTGGCATTAAAATTAGATAAGACGGAACAAAAAAATACACTCTATTGCACCACTGTATTTGCAAAAGCTTTTGATGAGTTACATATTGGAAAGCCCATAGAAGAAGTTGGTGATCCCACAGTTTCTATCAGGGTTAAGAATCCCCTGCGTCCGCTGTTGGGTAATAACTGGATAGAAGGCCAGATTATTTTTATTGATAATTTTGAGAATGTAATTGTAAATATTACCAAAGAAGAATTTGAAGAACAGCGCAGGGGACGAAGTTTTAAAATTGTTTTTAAAAGGGATGAAGTAATTGATAAAATCAGTGACACTTATGCAGATGTGGCTGAGGGCGAAAAACTGGCCATGTTTAATTCTGCCGCTTACCTGGAAATTGCCATTAATAAAGGGAATGCTGCCGGACTTTTTGGTTTGCAGGGTTTTTCAGAAAAACAGCAACAGGCACAACAACAATATTTAAATAACCGGTTATTTTATCAAACAGTAAAAGTTTATTTTGAGTAGATAATTTTGGATTGACCCGACGGAGTTGTTTTAAAGATTTTCTGAGCCGTTAAATAAAGTTTTTTTGAGAGCTATAACAAAATCGACTTAAGTCAATACCACACCGGTATGCGGCACAAGTGAGTAATCTGCCATGGCGGAGAAGGTATAGGTATGTTGACTGAAATACAATTGTTCGTAACATCAAAATATAACAACCGGGATATTTAAAAATATTTAAATTTTCACTAACACCAGCATTTGAATTTTATTACCAACATATCAACTGATGCACAATCAGACAAGGAACTGCTGAAGGCATTTAAACAAACCAATGATATTAAATATTTGAGTATTCTTTACCAACGTTACATGGACCTTGTGTTTGGCGTTTGCCTTAAATATTTTAAAGATGCAGAGCGTAGTAAAGATGCAGTGATGGATATTTTTGAAGAACTGAATACTAAGCTAAAAATGCATGAGGTAGATAACTTTAAAGGTTGGTTGCATACAGTAACACGTAATTACTGCCTGATGCAACTGAGAAGCCCAAGGAACTTAAAAACCAGCGAATTTAATATTGATTTTATGCAATCAGGTGAACCTTCGCATCTTTTGAACGAAGTATTTGAAAAAGAGGAAAGTTTTAAACAACTGGAAGCTTGCATAGAAACACTGCCTGATGATCAAAAAAAAACCATTGAATTATTTTATTTGCAAAAAAAATGCTACAATGAGGTTGCTGAAATAACAGGTTTTGAATGGAATAAGGTTAGGAGTTTTATACAAAATGGAAAAAGAAATTTAAAATTGTGTCTTGAAGAGAAGTTGATTGATGAATAAGGACAAACTAAATATTATTTATACAGCAGAAGATATTGATCAATATTTTTCAGGCAGGCTTTTGCCTGCACAAATGCATGCAATGGAAAAGGCTGCACTGGATGATCCGTTTTTAGCAGAGGCTATGGAAGGATTCGCAGAAATGAAGAAAGAAAGCTGGGAAAACGAATTGCAGGACGCAAGAGGAAATATTGAAAACAGACAAAAGGAAAAGAAAGTAGCCCCCATAATTAATATTTTTAAATGGTGGAAAGCTGCGGCGGTTGTATTGGTAATAGCCGGAGGAACCGGATTGGTTTACCTGCTAAATAACTTTGCTTCTAACAAGAGCAAAACAGCTGACATTGCCAATGTAAAAAAAGATACTATTGATTCTGTAAATTCCATTAGGGGCATTATTGATTCACAAAAACCATCCATTGTAACTGATACAAATAAAAATAGTGATGACAAACTTATTGCACAGGTAAAAAACAACACATTTTACGACAGTACTATTGCTTACGAACCACCAAAAAGAAATCGGGTTAAGATTTTGCAAAATAGAAATGCAAATTTTGCAGTAGAAGAGCAAAAAACGAATAGCGAAAAAAATCTTGCCGTAGTTACAGCACCTGCTGTTCCCAGTAATATTGTTACACAAACCAACAGGGAAAATGAATTTAATAAATCTGCCACACAAAGCGATATGTTTACTGTACCCAAAAAAGAGGCTGCAATGAACCGTGTTTTTGTAGCAGAAGTAATTGGCGAGGATAAAGCCCCACTCCCTTTTGCAAAAATTAATATCCCCGCAGAAAATGTTGGCACGTACGCTGATGTAAATGGAAGATTCAGGCTGGTTGGTGTTGATAGTATTTTAAGTATTGAAGTACGTGCTGCCGGTTTTGCAACCCAATCTATTAATATAAAAAGTGGCGTTGCCAGGAATACCATCATTTTAAATGAAGCTCCTTTTGCAACAAAAGATATTGTTCAACTAAAAAGTAAGGCCAGCAAAAGCAATGCGGAAAATAGAAAAGGAATACAGTTTGATACAGTGCTAAATGTAGCACCTGTTGATGGTTGGGACAATTACAACACTTACCTTAATAATAATATTATACCTCCAACAGACGTACTTCAAAAAAATATTCATGGTGAAGTAGAAGTTTCATTTGATGTTCAAAGCAATGGTAAACTTAGTAATGTTAACATAGCAAAATCGCTTTGCGGAAATTGTGATGAAGAAGCACTTCGTGTAATTAAAGAGGGACCTCAATGGAAGGTGAAAAAGGGTAAAAAAGAAAAAGGAAAAGTGAAAATAAAATTTTGATAAATTTTATTCAGTATTGCTGTTCCTAATATTTCCTCACAAATATTAAGATCAATAAATCAAGAAAAATGAAAAATTTGCTGGTATTTTTTACTTTGCTTAATTGCCTTTTTTTTAACGTAATAAGTGCCCAGGTGAAGTTGCCTCCTAGTTCCTCCACACAAACCATCAAACAGGATTTTGGAATGGGGAGTATTGAATTGACTTACTCAAGACCGGGTACAAAAGAAAGGCTGGTATTTGGTGACCTTGTTCCTTATGGTAAATTATGGCGTACCGGTGCAAATGAAGCAACCAGGTTGGTAATTAAAACGCCGGTTGAAATGGGTGGTAGAAAAATAGATACCGGTACCTATGTTTTATACACCATTCCTGAAGAAGAAACTTGGGAAGTAATTATAAACAGAGGCATCAATAACTGGGGTATTGATGGCTATAAAGAAACAGAAGATATTGTTCGTTTTACTGTGCCGGTTATAAAAGTGGCTGCAAAAACTGAAACATTTACCATTCAGTTTGCCAATATTAAACCAGAGAGCTGTGAGCTGCAATTAGCGTGGGAAAAGAAAGTAATTGCAATACCTATAACAACTAATATCAAAGACAAATTAAAAGCGCAAATAGAACCTGCCATGCTCAGTGATAAAAAGCCCTACTGGCAGGCTGCGCAATTTTATTTTGAGTATGATATTAATCTTACAAAGGCTTTGGAAAACATTAATAAAGCAACTGAAGAGAATTCAAAAGCTTATTATATGTTTTTATATAAAGCCAATATTCAAAAAGCAATGGGTAACAATGCCGGTGCGTTGGAAAGTTCCAAAACATCGATGGCGTTAGCCAAAGATGCAAAAAATGATGATTATGTAAGAATGAATCAACACTTGCAAAAGGAATTAAAAAAAGCTTTGTAGCAGTATTTCATTTATCTTAAATCTCTATTTATAATAATTCCAAAACATTTTAGTGAGCCTGAAAATTAATCCTACTTTCTTTTTTATACCAATGATCAAATATTTTACAGTTATTTAAATAATATAATAAATTATTTAAATTTTATTAATTTAACTTTAAGTAAGATTTTTTTTTAATTACTGAACTATGTGTTGATATAGCATACCCTTATTATTTAAACCTTTTATAAATAATTATGTTACTAAATCATCACCTGCTAAATCAATTTATATATGAGAAAAATTTCAATCTTCCTTATTATGCTTTTTTGCAGTACAGCTTCGCTTATTGCGCAAACAAAAGAAGTAACAGGAAAAGTTACTGATGCAAAAAATGGCACCCCCATTATTGGTGCAACCATTAAAGTAATTGGTTTTAAAAATACCACTACTACCGAAACCGACGGAAGTTTTAAATTAAATGTTGATGGCAATGCTAAAACATTGGAAATATCTTATGTCGGTTTTACAGCACAAACCGTAGCAATTGGCAACGGCTTGTTAGAGGTTAAACTGCAGGAAGCTGACAGAAACCTTAGCGAAGTTGTTGTTGTTGGTTTTGGTACAAAAATTAAAAGAGACCTCACGGGTTCTGTTTCTAAAGTAGGAGCAAAAGAATTAAACAATACGCCAGCCACCAGTTTTGAAAGTGCTATACAGGGAAGAGCCGCAGGCGTTTTAGTGAGCCAGCAGAATGGTAAACTAGGCCAGGGAATAAATATACGTATAAGGGGTTCTGCATCCGTAACAGCAGGTAACGAGCCATTGTATGTTATTGATGGAATCCCCCTTCAAAATACTAACCTATCAAGTAATGGAGCCGGCACCAATTCCCTTTCAGACATCAATACAAATGATATTGAATCAATCGAAATTTTAAAAGATGCTTCTGCTGCCGCAATTTATGGATCAAGAGCCTCAAATGGCGTTGTGCTTATCACTACAAAAAAAGGAAAAAACGGGAAGTCGAAAATTGAATTTGGATATTTTACCGGTATGCAAAAACCAACTGGTAAAAGAGATTTTTTAGATGCCAAAGAATATGTGGATTATTTTAGAATGGCTGCTGCAAATGCAAATCGTTTAGATCCAACTTTTGATTATGTTAGTTTTACAGAAAGACGTCTGAAACGGTATTCTGCCGGCAACACAGATTATGAGACTGCTAAAGTAAATACCAACTGGCAGGATCAGGCATTTCAGGATGCGCCTATCTCGCAGTATGACCTTAATTTTTCGGGCGGTACTGATAAGACCATTTTTTATATGGGCGGACAGGTACTCGACCAAAATGGAATTATAGTAAAAAATAATTTAAAAAGATACAGTGGCAGGTTAAACCTGGAACATAAAGTAAGAGATTGGCTTTCATTGGGTGTAAACATGAGTTTCGCAAGAACGATGAACAATAGGGTTTCTAATGACAATGCTTTTTCAACGCCGCTACAGATCGTGGCCTTATCACCAATTACTCCATTAATTGACCCAAGAACCGGTTTAACAAGTGGTGCACTGGATTTGAATACAGGAAACCCTAACACCAATTACCCTGTTTATTATAATCCTATTTTAAGTGTTGAAAACACAAAATATAAAACTACTGTCAACAGAACAATTGGAAACTTATTCGGATTAGCAACCATTACAAAAGGTTTAACTTTTCGCACAGAGTTTGGTATGGATCAGTTAAATCAAAACGAAGATCAGTTTGCCGGAAGATTAACAGCAAGAAACCAGTTGGTTCCTAATGGGGCTGGGTTTAATTCCTCTGATCAAATTTTAAATATCAATACCAATAATTTCTTCAGGTATGTTACTGGTTTTGGAGAAAATCATGACTTCGATGTAGTAGCAGGTACAAGTTTTCAAAAATGGCAAATCGCCAGTAACTTCGCATCTGCGGAAGAATTTCCCAGTGATTCCTACAAAAAATTAAACGCCGGTGCTTCTAAAACTGCTGCAAGTTCATCTGCATCTGACTGGGCATTGCTATCCTATTTTGCAAGAGCTAACTACAAATTTAAAGACCGGTACCTTTTATCCCTTAGCGGAAGATATGATGGATCGAGCAGATTTGGCGCAACTAACCGTTATGGATTTTTTCCAGCTGTTTCAGCAGGATGGATTTTATCTGATGAAACCTTTCTTAAAAGTTCAAAATGGTTGAGTTTCTTAAAACTGAAAGCCAGTTATGGTTTAACAGGAAACTCTGAAATTGGTAATTATGCTGCAAGAGGTTTATATGGTCCAAATGCCTATGGCGGACTTGGAGGGCAATCACCAACTCAGTTAGCAAACCCTGATTTAAAATGGGAATCTACTGCAAGTTTTGATGTAGGTATGGAAGCGAGTGCCTTTAACAGAAGGGTTACCCTAGAAGTTGACTATTATCAAAGACAAACAAAAGATTTGTTACTAAGCGTAAATGTGCCATCTACCACTGGTTTTTTATCTAAATTGCAAAACATTGGCAAACTTGAAAATAAAGGGATTGAGTTTACCATCAATACAGAGAATATTATAACTAAAAATTTCAGGTGGTCGACTAGTATTAATTTTGGTGCAAATAGAAATAAAATTACTGATCTTGGAGGGCAACAAATCGGCACTTTAAACAGAGCACAGGAAGGGCAACCACTAGGTGTTTTCTTTGCAAAAGAATTTGCCGGTGCCGACCCTAACAATGGAGATGCATTGTATTATAAAAATACCCTAAATACAGACGGCTCAAAAGATCGTACTACAACAAACAATGTTAACGAAGCAGAGGATGTTAGAATTGGAAACCCAAATCCTGAATTTATTTATGGGTTTAGAAATACATTTACTTACAAAGGCTTTGATGTGGACGTGTTAATTCAGGGAGTACAAGGCAACCAGATATTTAATGGCGGCGGACAATATATGTCTGCAAGCGGCAGTAATGGATTTGACAATCAAACCACCGATCAGTTGGCATCTTGGAAAAAAGCGGGAGATATTACGATGGTTCCAGAGGCAAGATTATTTTTAGCCAACGGCACGGATAATTCAAGCAGATTCATATCAGACGGATCATATTTAAGAGTGAAAGCTGTAACATTAGGTTATAACCTCTCTCCTAAATTACTCGCTGCCTTGCATATTGACAGAGCCAGATTTTATGTAAGAGGACAAAATTTATTTACTGTTACAAAATACAAAGGATGGGATCCGGAAGTTAATTCAGATGCCTATGCAGACAATATCACACAGGGATTTGATTTTTATTCTGCACCTCAAATAAAGACTATTGTTTTTGGCATCAACATCGGACTATAACCCAACTGTAACGCTTAAATTTTACAATTATGAAAAATAAAATATTTAATATAATTTTTTTATCTGCCGCATTAATTTTTGGCAGTTGTAGTAAGGAATTGGATACCACGCCATTCAATAACATTGATCAAAACAACGCATTAAAAACAAGTTCGGATGTAGAAGGCTTATTGGTTGGAGCTTATGCTGACCTCGGTGCAGCAGATCTTTACGGAGGTGGTGCATTTGTTACCTCAGATTTATTAGGAGATGAAAATGAAATTTTTTGGAGCGGTACCTACCCAGGTATGACACAGATAAAAAATAAAGCAATCCCGGTGGATAATGGTTTTGTAGAGAACACATGGACCGATGGATACAAAGTGATAAATGATGTAAACAATGTTTTAAACTCGCTTTCAGTAGTTAGTGCCGCTAAACAAGACAGGGTTGAAGGTGAAGCTAAGTTTATAAGAGGATCGGTTTATTTTGATCTTGTACGTTTATTCGGAAAAGCATGGAATGATGGAACTCCTTCTGCAAATGATGGCGTACCATTAAAATTAACGCCTACCATTGAATTAAATACTGCTGCTGATCAGATACCAAGAGATAAAGTATCTGCTGTTTACGATCAGGTGATAAAAGATTTAACTGAAGCTGAGGCGAAACTGCCTGAATCAAACGGTTTTTTTGCCACCACTTATTCAGCAGCCGCAATGCTGGCAAGAGTGTATTTACAAAAAGGAGATTATGCGAAAGCCCGTGATGCTGCCAACAGGGTAATTGCCTCAGGAAATTTTAAACTAACACAAGCCAACGCTGATGGCATCATAGAAGAGTTTTTATACACACGTGCAAAAGCAGTAGATAATACAAGTGAAGATATTTTTGCAATGCAGGTAACTACCACTGCCGGTAATAATACCTTTCAAACTTTTTATTCTGAATTGGGTAGAGGCGATATCAGCATCAACGGCCCTCACTACGATTTGTATGAACCCAATGACCTGAGATTAAATTTAATTAACGGAGATGGCTATTGCGCAAAATTTGACAATGTGTATGGCAACGTACACATCATCCGGTTAGCAGAAATGTACCTGATAAGGGCTGAAACAAATAAAAGGCTGAGTACATCTGTAGGAGTAGCTCCGCTTGTTGATATAAACATCATACGTAACAGGGCTGGGCTTGATTTACTTTCAGCTGTTACATTAGCTGATATTTTAAAAGAAAGAAAAATAGAATTATCCTTTGAAGGATTTGAATTGCATGATATTAAACGCTTGGGAGTTTCAACCGGTTATTTTACCGGTGGGGATGGGTTACCATATAATTCTCCAAAATTAATTTTCCCAATTCCAAAAAGGGACAGGATTGTAAATCCAAGTTTAACGCAGAACGAAGGGTATTGATTTTAGTAAAATTTTAGAGAAAAAGACCACTTTAAAAGTGGTCTTTTTCTTCAACTCAACTATTTTATTATCTGTTCTTTTTACTTATTGACAAAAAAGGTT
>JAYWAU010000295.1:0-11719 GCA_043782265.1 Ferruginibacter sp.
GGTAAAGGCCTTTCTTTATTAACTTATCCCTTTTTTAAAGAGAAACTGAAAGCGTTAATCCGGTAATTTTTTTTGAAACAAAAGTGGGTAACCCAAGGGATGTTTTTTGGTTGGTTACCAGCAGTGTTGCTTTTCTTTTGTTATTTCCAGCTGAAACAAATAATGGAATAGACGCAACGATCCCTATTGCTCCTGCAAATAGCAACACTGTTTGGGCAGTATAATCTGGCTGTGGTGGTTTTGCCGGGTTAAAAATATCAGCAAATTCAGTAACTACTTTGGGTGCACTTGTAAGAATACCTATTGTAGCTAATGCAGCTCCGCCGGTAAGGCAAACCAGCGCAGCTGTTTTGTAATTTTTTGCTTTTATGAAATATTGATTTGATCCATCAGGGTTACTGATTTTGGCAGTTGGGTAAATGGACTGGCTAAAGCACAAAGATTGTAAAACAGTAATGGCAGTGATAAGAAGGATAACATTTTTCATAATTGATTGTTTTAAGTTGATTAATTATTGATTGACTACCCAAAAATATAAGCCTGAAAAAGTGTTTCCTAATTGAAAAATCCGTTAACCTGTTATGCTTTTTTGTAAAACAATTTTATTGAAACTTATTATCGGAAAAGAGTGTTTTTTTGCAAAAAATATACAGATCGTATTTATAATTTGTAATAAATACTAAAATGTAAATACCTGCAAGTAGTTTTTACTAAATAAATTCACCAAATAAAAGCAAGTAATTGGTAAGTTTTCTGCATAGCTTATTATGCGAAGTATGATTTAGCAGATTTGATTAATAATTACAGGTAGTGGTTTATTAACATGAATTGAAACTGGCAGCAAGGCCTCTGTCATAGCAGGCTGAAACCTGGGAGGAACAGCATTCAATAGTTTCATCTGGTTATTGGTAATTATTTTTTTTAATGAGGCGGGTATTAATTTATTCAATACCAGGAAAAATTTATTCACGCTGCCAGGTATAATAACTTCCTTTCTTTTTAATAAACCATCCATGGCTATTGGCGCAACTTCTTCAGGATTCATTACTGCCAACTGAGAAAGCCAGCTACTTTTTTTATTTAGTAGTATTACTGAAGTATTGGTATTCATACTGCCGGGACAAATTACACTTACATGTATATTTTCATTTTGCAACTCCCGCCGAAGGCTTTTTGAAAAAAAGTAAATAAAAGATTTTGTTGCACCGTATACTTGTTTTTTTGCAAGGTAAAAAAAGCTACAAAGGCTACCTACATTTAAAATATAAGCAGGTGTATTGTTTCGTAACATATCAAGAAACAATCTTGTTAACAGGGTTGTGGCAACAACATTTAACTTTAGCTGTTGCTCATAAAAAGAAATGCTTCCCTCAGAAAATAACTGTGTATTTCCCAGGCCGGCATTGTTGATAAGGATATTTATGTTGTAATTTCTTTCGCATACTTCTTTATAAAGCATGGTACAGTCTTCTTCCTTTGTAAGGTCTTTTTCAAATACTATTACTTCTACTTTATAATTTCGTTCTATAAAATTAGCGAGGTAAAATAATTCAGGGCCTGGTAATGCTACCAATATAAGGTTCATCTTTCTGCCAGCACATTCAATAGCCAATGCTTTGCCGAAACCTTCACTGGCACCTGTTATTAAACAATAGTTTTTAAGATACATGGTTTTGAGTTTTTAAAAAGTGAATGGTTTGCTGCAGGCCTTCTTCCAATGGAGTTAAATGATAACCTAACTGGCCAATTGCTTTTTTACTGCTAAAAGTTTTGTTACAAAAAATTGATTTTATACCTTTTAAAGTTGCAAAAGGTTCCTTACGGGTAATTATAAATTGTACCCATTGTAACAATGCGAATAGCTTAGCTATATATTGGGGAGCTTTTATTAATGTTGCTTTTGAGCCAGATAAAGAACGGACCGTTTTAAAAAAATCCGAATAGGAAATATCTGCTCCTCCCAATATGTATTTTTCGCCGCCAACACCCTTTGCCATTGCAAGAATATGCCCTTCCACTACATCATCTATAAAGCAATAATTAGCTAATAATTTGTCTGGGCTCGGAATGAAAGTGGCACGACCTTTTATAAACCGTAATATTAAATGATTTACGCTGACAGGATGTGTTTCAATACCCGGGCCATAGACTTTTGACGGTGATACTATTACTGTAAATAAACCTTTGTAGATATATTCTTTAACCAGGCTTTCCGCAATAAATTTTGTAAACTCATAGTCATTTTCGAATCCGGTTGTTCGGGGATCATTCTCGCATTTTGGTTCAAAAACAGATGTGCCCAAAACACCGCAACTGCTGGTAAATACAAATTTTTTTACACCTGCACAAAGTGCTTCAGCTAATAAATGCTGCGTTCCCTCCACATTTACTTTGTAAAAATCAGCTGCATTTGCTGCAAAAATTTTTACAAGCGCAGCTGTGTGATATACCTGCTCACAGCCGCGCATAGCGGGTTTTATCGATTGCCTGTTGGTAATATCGCCGGTAAATACCACGATGTTTTTATGTGAGGGAATATTTGCAGACAAAGGATTTCTTACCAATACCTGCACACTATTGCCACGTTCAGCAAGTGTAAGTGCTAATTGGTGGCCAAGATAGCCTGTAGCACCCGTTACTAAAATTTTCATTTTGATAAGTTTTATTTGGTGTAGTTATTTATTTATTGGGGCGTGGAAAGCAGGTAACTAAATTTTGCTGCCATGCCTTTTATTTTGGGTAATTCACGTATAACTTTTATAAATTCATGTAATAAAATTTTAATTGGGTTATGTGTTTCTATATTATGAGTAATACCATATACCGGAGTTGCTGTTTCTTTTGCATAAGTCCCTAACAAATGATCATAAATCATAAGAATACCTCCTAAGTTTTTATCAATATAGCCAGGGTTACTTCCATGGTGAACACGGTGATTGGAAGGGGTATTGAATATCCAATCCAGTATGCCGAGCTTTCCAATTTTTTCTGTGTGTACAAGAAAATTTAAGATGGCAGTAATGGATTCAAAAAACAAGATCATTGCCGGAGGAATACCAATAAAACATAAAGGCGCCCAGAATAAAAAACGATAAAAAAGGTGTAAAAAATTAGTACGTAACCCTGTTGATAAATTAAAATATTGTGAAGAGTGGTGCGTAACGTGCGCTGCCCAAAAAAGCCGGGTTTTGTGTCCAAGCCAATGATAAAAATAATGGATGAAATCGCAACTTAAAAAACCTACAGCCCACCACCACCAGGATAAGGGAGGTGTGAAAATTGCAAACTGATAGCATAAAGAAAAAACACTAAACGAAAACCCCTTTTCGAACAAACCAACCAGTATGATGCATAACCCAAGCAAAAAATTTGCCTTTATATCTTTCAGCACATTTTTCTCCGGCTTATGAAACAGTATTAAAGTGAATTCTATAAAAAATGCAATAAATAAAAGAGTAGTTGCTACTATATCAAATTTATGCATGATTGGCTAATTTATTTTATTATTGGTATTTTTTACTTTGATAGCAGGGTTGCTGCTATTCTTCAATTATCTATTTGCAGTTGCACATTAAACAGAAAATTATTTTTTTTGCCCCTTTAAAAACCAGATCGTTTTTTTTAATCCCTCGTCTAATGGAGTTATTTTGTAACCGAGTTCTCTTGTGGCTTTTTCACTCGAAAAGATATAATTGTTGAAGATGTATGCTGATGACTTAACAGTAAAGTGTGGCTGTACGCTTGTGATTTTATAACTCAGCAATTCTAAAACCGCCCATCTCCGAACAGTTTCTTTTGAGAGCTGTATGATGTATCCCCTGCAATGGGAGATGCAACAAATGCTGTCAAAAAATTGCTGGTAGGATATGTTTATTCCTCCAAGGATATATTTATTACCGGTTTTCCCTTTTTCCATTGCCAGCATATGGCCTTTTACAATATCATCTATAAAGGCAAAACAAACCCTGTAGGTGACTGGCCAGGGAATAAAGGCAACTCTTTTTTTTAAGAACATATTTATAACTGCATTGGCAGTAAGCGAATGAGAGATATTGCCTGGCCCATATACTTTTGAGGGACATACTACTATTGTATTCATTCCTTTGCCGCCGTATTGAAATACCATTTCTTCCGCTATTTTTTTTGATAAATCATACTCAAGTGCAAAACTGGTGTTTAGTGGATCCTGTTCGTTCATGGGTTCATAAAGCGATGAGCCTATCACACCACAGGTACTGGTAAAAACAAATTTTTCAATGCCGTTTTGCAGTGCTGCATCCAGCACATTTTTGGTGCCTTCAACATTTACCTTGTAAAATAAAGAAGGATCTTTTGCCCATACGCCCACTTTAGCTGCAGTGTGATAAACCTGTCTGCATCCAGCCATAGCCAACAGTAAACTTTCTTTTTCTAAAATGTCACCTTTAAAGAGCATGATATTGGGATGTTGCAGCAATTCTTTTGCTTTATCCGAACGAACAATGGCATGAACCTCATTTCCCATACCGGCAAGTGTATGCGCAAGATGATTACCTATGTAGCCGGTAGCACCAGTAACAAAAATTTTCATCTGCTAAGTTTTAAAAGCTTTAAAAAATAGTTAAGTGGAGGTATTTCATAAGCCATGGACAATGCTACATGCAATACAATAGCAGGCCATACTGCATTAAAAAAAATGCAACAGCAGCTGAGCATTATTCCAAATGGTATGCAGCCCAGCATTTCTTTTTTATTTGTAAATACGTGGATTAAAACAGTGAAAAAGGTAGTAAGCAAAATAGCCGGATAAATGCCCAGCCATTTTATGCAATCAAATAATAGCAATCCACGGAAAAATAATTCATAGGAGCAGAGAAACAGTATCCTTAACAGAAAATAAATGCTAAGGAATTTGTTTGAAAAACCATGTCGGTATTGCTGATAGATTTGAATATTACGTCCGGCTCTTAAACCAGTAGCCACTATCACGATTAATAAAAGTACCCACACAATCAACCACAAAAAATCAGGAAATCTACTGCCAGTCAAAATTATTTCGGGAGATTTTTTTAGCAGTATTATGGGAAACAATCCTAACAAGGATATTCCTGCAACATGTAAACCTAAAAGGATGCTGCTTTTGGCGGCCAATACACCTTGTGCATCAAACAGCCTGTTACTTTTATTGTATTTACTTATCCATGTACCTACAAACACCATAGTAAAACAGCATGCATATATTAAGATAGAAGCTGAATGATTCATGATTATTGATTTAGTAAGATGACTGCTGAATAAAATGTATGACTGATTTTTATTTTAGTGCAGGCTCCTCTGGTATAATAATAGCTGTTGCTGTTACCATCCGGGAACTTTATTTTGTATCCGCCATCTGTAGTTTTTGTTATAGGAATAAAACACTGCAGGGTTTCGCAATACACAGCGTTAATTGCAACGGGCTCCTCAAAATACATCGACAACAGGTTGGCACCTATATAAACAAAAGAAAGGGTTCTCTTTTGCTCATTTTCCAGTACTTCATATTTGTCGGTCACTAACCTTGTTTGTTTACTCAGCTTTATAGTGCCGTTTGTTTTTCTAAGCTGACAAGAATAAAAGAGTTGTCCATTTTGAAAGGTGCAATATTCACTTGCTGAAACGTTGATCATGAAAATGACTCTTTTTTTTATCTCAGAAATTAACGATAGAAAGGAGGTATTTCCAGTCACCTTTTTTTCAAGTCTCATCCACCCAATCGTATCTTCTCCCTGTTTAACTGTATAATTCAATTGCAGATGCTGTGTTTTTGTGATGTTAGAAATAAGTAACAGCAGTAGTAATAATGAAATTGAAATAATATAAAAACGAACCCCTGATAATTTATGCAGTACTGATACATTTTCTGCACTGCGTTGATTGCTGCACTTTTTAAAAAAAGTATATAGCAGAAACATTATCATGGCGGCTATTTTATAGATTAAAAATACCTGTAGTTATTAAAATTTAATACCAGCTGAAATTGAAACTGTATTTATTACCGCCCCCACAGAAGTACTTTTGGATGTGGATACAAAGCCTTTGTTATCGGGGTTGATAATTTTTACTTCTTCGGTTTTAACAGGTGGTGTTATTGTCATATCAGTTCGTAAACCCATAAACCAATTTTTTTTGTTTATAAAATTCCAATAGCCTGTAAAGATTGCGCCTGGCAGCACATAAGTTTTGTCGGAAAGTACATTGGTCAAAAATTCGCTTGATTGGTTAATTGTACAGATTGAAACTGCAGGACCAATGCCAATGGCTGCATTGTCTTTTTTGTTTTTCCATAAATAAGCTACGTAAGCTGTAGATAATTTGCTGGTGACAGCAAGATAATTTGCAAAATCTCCAGAACCAGCAGCCCCTGTTACAGTTGACCGGTAAGTGCGGCCAAAGCCAGCTTCAATAGATGCGTTGTTTTTAATGTTATATCCGTACCTTATTTTATAATTTCCCGCTTGCTGGCTTTTTTCAGGATAGTTAGATTTTATAATTAACCCTGTATTATTTATACCAAACAAGGCGAAGAAATCAAATGTGAAATCATCAGCAAGGCCATCTGATTTCATATTGTTGGCAATTTGGTTGGATATGGCCGAAAAGGTTAGTCCGCTTTCAACACTTACATAGCTTTTCTTTTGTGCATAAGTAAAATGGAGATAGATAAATGAGACTAAAAGTAAAATGATGGACTTTTTCATAACAGAAGTTTTTAGTTGATGTATTAATGATTGACAACTCAAAACTATACAGCTGAAGAAGCGATTCCTAATTGATAACTACAACCATAAAAGACTGATTAGTAAATAATGACTATAGCGTATAACAATAAATAGCGACTACCTATTTTTTGCAAAAAAGCATCAATTGTTTTCTTAATTTGCAATAAGTACTAAAAAATTAGATAGCATTAAGTAATTTTTACTAAACAAAACCAGCAAAATGGAAGCGACCAACAGGCAATTGCTTTTTTTTGGGCATATTCGCAAAGGCTTACCGCCGCATATATCGATGGTAGATGATGTAGCCGAATTGCTTAACATCAGTAACGATAGTGCGTACAGAAGAATTCGGGGCGAAAAGCCGGTAAGTTTTGATGAATTGCAAATACTGTGTACGCATTATAAAATATCGCTCGATCAGTTTCTTCATTTACAAAGCGATGCGTTTATATTTTCCGGTAAAATAAAAACAAACGCAGGAAGGCCTTTTGAAGATTACCTCGATGATATTCTTGAAAAATTTCAATTCTTTAACAGTTTTAAAAAACGACATATTTATTTTTTGATGAAGGATATCCCTCCTTTTGTGCATTTTCAAATTCCGGAACTGGCCTTTTTTAAATTCTATTTCTGGATGAAATCAATTCTTCACTATGAAAATCTTAAAGGAGTAAAATTTTCATTTGATGATTCCAGGTATCTACCGTTACACGATACCAGTAAAAAAATCATTGAGGTGTATAACAAAATTCCAATGACAGAAATTTGGAGTGTAGAGAGTATAATAAGCTCATTGCGACAAATAAATTTTTACAGAGAATCGGGTTCTTTTAAAAATGTAGCGGACATCAAAATCTTGTATAACAAATTAGAAGACCTTATCAATCATATTGAAAAGCAGGCAGAACTGGGTTTAAAATTTAATATAGGCGCTTCTCCCGAAAGTGGTTCAGCAGAATACCGCATGTTTGTAAACGAACTTATTACGGGAGATAATACCATTTTGGCAGAGTTAGATAATACGCGTATTACTTTTCTTAATCACAGCGTTCTTTATGGGGTTGGCACAAAAGATGAACAATTTAATAACGCCATGTTTAGTAACCTTGATAACCTGGTAAAAAAATCTACCATGATTAGTACCGTAGGAGAAAAAGAAAGAGCTGGGTTTTTTAACCAACTGAGAAATAAGATCAGTGAATACAGGGCCATGGCGTAGTTAAACTTAGTTATTTGATCCATTATCTATGCAACAAACAACAGTATTTTATTTTTACTATTCTTCTTTAAATAATAGAATACTCAATTTGAAAAAATATTTTTTGTAAACAGAATTACCTGTTTATACCCTTTTATTTACCGCACAAATAATAATTGAAAAATACCTTACAGCAAATCAAAATTGCTTCAGAATTAGGATGCAAGTTGCAGCGTCAACAACTCAATTGAATGAAAAGGACATTATTATTTTCAATATTTCTGCTATTGTTGGTTATTGTTAAAGGCCAGGGCTTAACTGGAAATAGCCTAACCGGAACTATTATAGATTCAACTTCCCGTCTTCCCCTTGAATATGCAACTATTACCCTGTTTACAAAAGGCAGCAATAAACCGGTTACAGGATCGGTAACAGATAAAAAGGGCAACTTTACAATCAATGAAATAAAGGATGGGGTATATACAATTGTATTCGAATTTATAGGATACAAACCGGTTAGTTTAAAAGAGGTGGGGCTAAATAAAAGCAATCCCTTGCTGAATGTAAAAAATATACCGCTGGTGCAACAAAAAGGAACATTGCAATCTGTAACAGTTGTTGCCCAGAGTAAGCTGATAGAAAACAAGATTGATAAAATGATTTTTAATGCAGAGAAAGATCTTACTTCTCAATCGGGGGTAGCGACGGATGTACTGAAAAAAATACCCCAGGTTTCTGTAGATGTTGATGGCAATGTACAACTGGCAGGTAGCTCTGGAGTACGGTTCCTTATAAACGGAAAACCTTCCACTGCTTTTGGAAGTAGTATTGCAGATGTGTTACAATCTATACCCGCCAACCAGATAAAAACAGTTGAAGTAATTACTAACCCGGGCGCTAAATATGATGCGCAGGGGCTTGGTGGTATCATCAATATTATTTTAAAAAACAATACAGCAAAAGGATACAATGGCAATTTATCTTTAACAGCAGGTACAAGAAATGAAAATGGTTCCTTTAATTTAAATGCACGCAATAATAATTTTGGTATTAATGCTTTTGTGAGCGGTAATAAGCGGTTGACCTCAACAACCCATTCCAGTTCAGATCGTCTAACAAGTGATAGCATTTATAACAGCACGCTGCACCAGGAAGGAGTTGGCATGTTTGAAAGACATGGGTTTCAGGCAGGCACTGGCTTTGACTGGACTTATAAAAAGCAGAATAGCTTTTCCGGTGCTGTATCTTTTAATAATTTTGGTTATTCAGGAAACGGTGTAACAAATCAGAATCTTCAGGCAAATAAGGGTGGTACATCCCCGCCGGTACTCTCTGTAATCAACTCCGATTATATTTATAAGTTTAAAAATATAGATGCCAGTTTAAATTATAAAAGAACGTTTGCAAAAGAAGACCAGGAATTGGAGTTAAGTGTAAATACAAGTTTTGGAAACAATCAAAATACCTCTTCTAACGAGCAATCTTTATTACCACAAGATTCTTTATTTTATGGCAGGAGAAGCAATAACCCCGGCAAAACAAATGAAACAGAATTAAAAATTGATTATACCCAACCACTAAAAAAAGATGTACTGCTTGGAGTGGGCAGTAAGGCATCTTACTATAATATAAACAGCACCTCAAGCGTATTGGGCTATCAGCCAAGCCTTCAAAATTATCAACCCGATCCGTCTTTATCAAACGATTTAAAATACCATCAAAAGGTCTATGCGTTTTATTCTGAATTAAGCTTTCCTGTTGCTACATTATTTCAGGCAAAAATTGGTGGCCGGTATGAAAGAACAGAAATTGATTCTTACTACTCCAATGCACAGGAGCAGGTGAAAGTACCTGGCTACAATACTTTTGTACCTTCTGTATTTTTATCAAAAAAAGTAACTGATAATCAAACCATCAAACTCAGCTATTCTAAAAGAATTGAACGGCCTGATTATGAAGACCTGAACCCTTTTGTAAACACCAACGACCCCAAAAATCTTACTGCCGGTAACAGCAACCTGCAGCCTGAAATTGGCCACAGGTATGAAGTAGGATATAACAGGGATTTGGGTAAAGGTGGATCAGTTATGGTAAACTTTTTTTATCGAATCAATGATCACGACATACAGCCATACATTGTTTACTATCCATCTTACACAGTTGGCGATACTACTTATACCAATGTAACAGTAGCTACCCGCCAAAATATTGGTATGGAAAAAAACCTTGGCTTGAATCTTTTTGCAGATGTTCATATCACCTCCAAATTGAGTCTGCGCAGTAATGTTTTTTTATTCAGGCGTCATACCATTAATACACTTGATAAAGGGTACGATTATACCAGTTTTAATTATCGTTTTAATATGAATGGCAGTTACCAGTTTACTAACACGCTGGTAGCAGAATTTTTTGGAAATTTTAATTCACCCAGGCATGAGGCGCAGGGAACCTATCCTTCGTTTACAACTTATAGTATTGCAGCTCGAAAACAATTTTGGAAAAAGAAAGGAAGTTTGGCTTTAACAGCAAACAACTTTTTAAATGAATACGTAAACCAAAAAAGTGTTTTATTTGGCCCCGGGTTTTCTGTAAATAGTATCCGAAAAATACCTTTCCGGTCAATAGGCTTAAACTTTACATGGAAGTTTGGAAAGCTTGAATTTAAGAATAATAAAACAGAAAATGAAGGCAATGCACCGGTGGAGTAAAAAGATGAATACACGATCATAATCGAGAAAATCTACATCTCAACGACAAACAAATTTGTAAATAAATTGTAACTGCCAATTTTAAAATACAATAAATGATGTAGGTTTACAGCGTTTAAATACATTGTAAAATGTTTATCGCTGTCGATCTAAATTCTTAACTACGAATGAAAAAAATTATTGGTTTCCTTTTTGCTTTTAGCAGTCTTTTTGTAAAAGCCCAAACCGTTCCAAATTTCGACCAAATAAAACTGGAAAAAGCTACAGATTTTAAAGCGGCAGAACCCTTTGTTTTACAAACTGCCAATTACTTGCTTACTACGCCCATTATTAAGGAGAGCAAAGACAGATTAAATTCTTTAAAGTTTATTACCAGTTGGATGAGAGGTACTCCCGATCATTCATATGTATTTACTGATGTACCCGATAAAATTGGGAGAGATAATGATATTTTAGGAGTATATATAGCAGGGATGGCAAAATATTCGCTGGATAACAAGGCTGTTTCGAAAGATGCCAAACTTGTAAAACTGAATGCCCTTATAATTCTGCTGGATTATTGTGAAGTAAAAGAAAATAATATTCGAATGACCAAACAATTAAAAAAATTAGCAGAAGCAAGAGAAAAGGGACAATTGGAAGAAGCGTTTCAATAATTTTTTATTAGAGCAGGTTTATTGTTGAGAGAAACAATCAATTGACTATTATAAAAAAGCAGGAATTGTTTGGAATGATTGGATGGCAATAACTGATATAATGAAATGGCGCAGTAGCATATACTGCGCCATTATAATTTATTTTGAAGCGCCAGGTTTTGCTGCTTTTTTCTTCGGTGGGGCAATCTTCTTAGCAGGAATAATTTTTTTAACTGGCGGCACAACTTTCTTTTCGGGTGCTTTTTTTATTCCCGCAACTAAAACCTTTGCGGCTTTTTTTATCCTTTTTTCAAATTTCTTTTCTCCTAATTGCTCTTTTAATGCCGGTAATGCAGTTTGTAATTGGGCAATTGTTGTTTGTAGTGTATTGTCTTTGGTGTTGGTTGATTCCTTAACCGTTATCTTTTTTGTAGTCAT
>JAYWAU010000296.1:0-11716 GCA_043782265.1 Ferruginibacter sp.
CTGATACAACGCATTCCCTGGTTGGCTACACCATCATAGAGATCAAGAATTGCTATACGAATTTTGCTTTTTTCAACTAAGGACATGCGGCAAAAATAATATTTTTATTTTAGATACATTTTAGAGTACGGCAGGGGGGTTAAATACCAGCTAAAAAATTTCCATGAATATAATCAACTACATCTACAAGGCTATTGGTTTGCTCGTATACTTTTAGTTGCCTGTCTGCGCCCGTTCCCTGCTCTAGCATATTATGTACATAATTAACAGCGTGTCGGCTTCCTAGTTGCGGTACCACATCATCAATAAAATCGAGTAGTTCATAAATTAGCACCCTGGTATTCACTTCAGTTTCTTTACCAAAATCTATCATACTTCCATCAATACCATAGCGACTGGCACGCCACTTGTTTTCGTTTATCAATGCCCGTGAATAGGTCATAAAATTCAGGTTTTGGCTACGTAGTTTATACAATTTTGCACACAAAGCCTGAAATAATGCAGCAATAGCAATGGTTTCCTGTACGGTCATAGGTATATCGCAAATTCGAAACTCAACTGTATTAAAGAAAGGATGTACCCTTAAATCCCACCAAATTTTTTTTGCATTGTCTATACAATTTGTTTTTACCAGTAATTTTACATAACTCTCATAAGCTTCTATGCTTTCAAAATAATCAGGGATACCAGTTCGTGGAAATTTATCAAATACTTTTGTTCGAAAAGATTTATAGCCTGTTTTTCTACCTTCCCAAAAAGGGGAGTTAGTGCTTAACGCATAAATATGGGGTAAAAAATAGCGGGCCGAATTAGCAATATGAATCGCCATTTCACGATTTTCCATACCCACGTGTACATGTAATCCAAAAATAAGATTGCTTCTTGCCGCCTCCTGTAGTTCGTTCACTATCTCACTATACCTCACATGATCGGTTATCAACTGGCTTTCCCAATGGCTAAAAGGGTGGGTGCCGGCAGCACCTAATTTTAAACCCAGGCCTTCACCAATACTGCTGATGGTTTTGCGTAAAGTAGAAACATCCATAAATGCTTCATCAATATCCTGGCAAATATCAGTTCCGACTTCTACAACAGCCTGGTGCATCTCGGCTTTAACTTTGTCTTTAATTATCTTTTGGCCTTCCTGCACAATTTTTTGTTCATGGCTTTTAAGTTCCCTTGTTTCAGGATCAATTACCATGTATTCTTCTTCTACTCCAATTGTAAAGCCTTTGTATGATAGGTTAGCCATAATAATAATTGATAAATGATTAGTTGATAATTGATAAAAAAATTATCCATTAAAAAAGACTTTGCCTGGCAGCACTACGTTTAATGTATTCGCCCCATGTTAAATTATCTTCCCCATCTTTTTGTTCTAATGCTTTTTCAATGGCGTATGTAGCAGCAGTTTCTACAACCCATTCAAAATTTTCTTCACCAACACTGGTTCTTTCAGCATCAGGCGCAGGGTTACAAAAGTCAATAGCATAAGGTATTCCATCTTTCAGCGCTAATTCTACTGTATTAAAATCATATCCCAAATAATGGTTTATGCGCAATACAATATCTGTCATCAGTTTTAATTTTTCTTCTGAGGGCTTAAAATCGGCAACGTACCGCAAGGCATGTGGATTGCGTGGTTCATACGACATGATGCGCACATATTTACCTCCGATACAATAACAGCGGTAATATTCTTCAAAAATTATTTCTTCCTGAAGCATCATTACCAGCTCACCTGTTTCGCCATGTTTTTCAAAAAAATCATTTTTATCAGTCAATTTGTAAACGCTTTTCCAACCGCCTCCTGCAAAGGGTTTCATATATGCGGGGAATCCAACATAATTAAAAATCCCTTCCCAATCTAGCGGATATGCAAGGTTACTAAACGAGTCACCGGTAGTATCCACTGGTAAATCTCTTGAAGGCAGAATAACTGTTTTAGGAACAGGTACATTTATTTTTGTTGATAAACAATTATTAAAAAACTTCTCATCTGCGCTCCACCAAAATGGGTTGTTTATTACAGCTGTACCACATAAAGCAGCGTTTTTTAAGAAGGCTCTGTAAAATGGTACATCTTGCGATATGCGGTCAATAATAACAGCATAGCCGCTGCTTTCACCTTGCATTACCTTATCAATTTTTACTGGTTCAGCTAAAATACCTTCAATATTTTTGCTGTTTACTCTTTCAACAAAAGCTTCAGGAAAACTTCTTTCTTTACCATATAAAATCCCTATTTTTTTCATACTTATATTTTTATAAAGGAATGATGAATTGAAAAATATTTTGTAAGAAAACATCAACTACCGAATTTATTTTTTTCAATGGAATTTACCAAATAATATTTGCTGCTTTTATATTAAGATGATCAAAATACATTGTAACCAAAATAGTTTCCCAGTCATTGCTTATTTTTGGTGCGATGCTTAATGGTAAGACTGCACATATTATTGTGGAACAACATGTAATTAAATCAGCATGGCTGCAAAGGGATGTTAAAGTAGATTATTATTTACCTACTCATATTGAGCCATCTTCACCAATGAGCCTGTTATTGATTAATGACGGGCAAGATTTGGTAACAATGCAGTTTCAATATATTCTTGAGAAACTTTACCGGGAAAATGTTATTATACCATTGTTGTGTGTAGGTCTGCATTGTGGACACGATAGAAGGAACGAATATGCTACTGCAAAAGTTACTGATTATAAAGGCCGGGGAACTAAGGCTGCTCAATATACCCGATTTGTTTTTGAAGAGTTGTTACCTTTTATTAATAAAGAATATAGCGTATTTTCTTTTAACGAAAAATCATTTGCGGGTTTTTCTTTGGGTGGATTAAGTGCATTGGATATAGTATGGAACCATCCCGAGGAATTTGTAAAAGTTGGCGTATTTAGTGGTTCATTTTGGTGGAGAGATAAAGACCAGGATGCAGTTGATTTTGATGAAGCGAAAAACCGTATTATGCACCAGCAGGTTAGAGAAGGCAATTATGCACCATGGCTACAATTTTTTTTTGAAGTAGGTACACAGGATGAAACTGCCGACCGGAATAATAACGGTATCATAGATGCCATTGATGATACCATCAGTTTGATTTTTGAATTGAAAAAGAAAGGGTACAAAGATGGCAAGATTGAATACCTCGAATTGCATGATGGTAGGCACGATATATGCACATGGGCAAGAGCATTTCCTGCTTTTTTAGAATGGGGGTGGGGTGTTATGAGAAGTAAATAATTATTTTATTCCCACTTTTCATAAACTTAAATTACATCGCACATATTAATTTTATCTCAATGATTTAAATTGATATCTACAAGATATTTTTCATATTTATAGTTTGCACATTTAACTGAAATTCATTTTTAGAGCACTAATTTGCACAAAATGCTGTCCAGTATTTTTGTATTAAAATAATTTTAAGATTTAAAACCTGTATCATGCAGTTTTATGATGCTTCCTGATCAAGGTATTGTTGAATAGAAATAAAATTTGCTTCTTTTTGCAGATCATAAATTAGTTTTTCTAATTTGTGAACTAACTTGCTGCCACAATCTTTTTTTATATATCTGGGTAAATTATAGTTGTTGATGTCTGTAAATTCCCACGGATGAAAATACAGGTTAAGGTAACCATCTTTCCTTAGTGTTTGTAAAGCTAACTTTAGATATAATGGGTATGCTATATTTTTAAAAGTAAGCCAAAAAAGTGGTATTCTGCATTTAGGCGATACAGAAGCAGGAATACGCAATATATTTTTTTCTGTGTAAGTTACTCTAGGTAAATGTATGTTATTGTACCTTCCAGGTAACCAGGTTGGATTTACAGAAGAGTCATATAGATAACCTGCTGCTTTTACCACTTCCATTTCTACTGGTCGCATACGCGGCATACGAAGGCCCGTAACAGGTTTACCACAAATTTCTTCCAATGTAATTTTTGATGCTGCCAAGTCTTCATTTTTAAAAGAAGAATGAAAGAATGTGTGAGAAGCAATTTCATGCAGTACAGACAAGCGGCTAATATCTGCAGGATATTGCTGCGCAAAATTTGCTGTGGTAAAAAGTGTAAAACTAAAATCTTTGATATCAAAAAGGTGCATGATCGCTTCTAAGCCAAGCCTGCCAATTTCCATTTGTTTGACCATATCAATCTCGAATTGATATTCTAATGGAATATCAAATTCTTCTGCGTCAAAAGTTAATAAAACAGAAGGTTCGCTTTTTACTTTCATATAATCATATTAATGTTATTTTTTTCGCCCTTAGTCCATTTGATAAATCTACTTTTAAAAATTGTTTTGTATAAACCTGCCATGTTATAACAAGCCAAACAATAAAGCAGGGAAGTGCCTTGAGAGAGTAAGGCATAATAATACGGGCACGTAAATATGGTGTAAATATATCTGAGTAAGAAAAGCTGGTTAATATTAATGCGAAAACAAAAATACCATTTGCTCTTGTGGATGAGGGCTGAAGCACATACCATATACACACAGCAGGGAAAGCAATAATATAAGTTGGGTTTTCAGCACTGTTACTGAAAATAACAGGGAAAATTAGTACTGAACATAAAATGTACAATCTGAATCTGAGATCGGCAAAATAATTATATTTAAAATATTGCCCTAAAAAAACTGCAAGTGCAGGTATAATGACATAGGTATCTTTAAGCCAGGTAAATTTAAAAATACGGCGTAACATACCCATTACCGATATATCCTGCAACAAATTGCTTTTTAAAAAGATGTTTTTATTAATTTTAGCTACCAAGGATTCATGCCAGTCGAAGTACGATTGAATTATGAAAGATGGAGGGGCAAGTAACATCGGGGCAACGAAAAAGAATATACACCATATTGCTGTCCATACAATAAAATTTGTTTTATCCTTACTGAAGAAAAAGAATGCAAAACCAACAACGCCGTAAATTTTTATGAAAGTTGCCAGCAGGATGAAAAACAATCCCTGGCTATTTTTATTTTCATTAATAAAACAAAAACCAAGTATAATACAGCCAGCAATTAAAGCATTTATCTGCAGCCAGGATGATGCAGTCATCAATTCATGAGAACAAAGGATGAGGATAGCATTTTGATATTTTGTAACTATAGGTAATTTTCTTATTGCATAATATAAAAATGTGACGTTTGCCATAACCCAAAAAAATACTGCAATTTTATCAGGCAATAAAGCAAAAGGTGCAATTACAATACTAAAGACAGGTCCGTAGTGATTACTGTCTTCATAAAAAATAGGATAGTCAAGGTATATATTCAGTTGTTGCAGGGTATGAATATATACGTATTTATAAATTAGGTAATTGTTAAGTCTTGAGTTTAATATTTCCATTATTACTGCCAGCAGTGAAAGACCAAACCACAATCCAATAGCAAGTTTCCGGTTAAATAAAAAGGTACCGGATAAAAACCAGTTTTTTATTTTCATTACATTGTTGTTACAATTACTGAATATTTTTCTCTTTCACAATATAGTGTGGCCGTTGCTTGCTTTGCATAAAGAGTTTACCAAGGTAAATCCCGATTATACCCAGTATCATCAGTTGCAGACCGCCAAAAAAAACAATTGTAATAATAATTGATGACCACCCGGATACTGCTACTCCTCTGTATTTTGAGATAAGGACATAAGGTATATACAACAATGAAAGGAGTGAAAAGATAAACCCTAAATAGATCGCTGCATTAAGTGGTTTTACACTAAAAGAGGTAATACCTTTAAGTGCAAACTCTACCATTTTTTTAAAGTTATATTTTGACAGTCCCAACTTTCTTGTGTCTGGATGATACTCAATACCAATTTGTTTAAAACCTAACCACTTTACCAAGCCACGCCAGAATAGATCAGTTTCGGTAAAATTGCGCATTAACTCAGCTACAGACTTATCCACTAACCTGAAATCAGCTGTTCCAATTTCTAAATCTATGTCAGATATTTTGTTGAGAAAGTTATAAAACAGCTTTGAACTCTTTCGCTTGGTAAGCGGTAAATATGTATTGTCTTTCCTGATAGTATAAACAATGTCATACCCTTCCTCCCATTTGTTTATCAATTCTGGAATAAGGGCGGGGGGATGTTGCAAATCTCCATCCAAACTAATAACGCAATCTCCTTTGCTCATATCCAACCCTGCTTTTAATGCATTCTGATGCCCAAAATTCTTTGAAAAGGAAATAAAAAAAATAGCCGAATTGGTATTTGCAGCTGCTTTGATATCATTTAATGTGCCATCAGTACTTCCATCGTCTATAAAGATTATCTCAAAAGTGTAGGGTAACTTATTGAGTACATTATCCAATGTTTTTGTAATTAATGTAATATTTCCCATCTCGTTATAAACGGGTATTATTATGCTGATCAGACTTGACATTTTAGAGGACAGTGTTAAGGTCGCTACAAAATTAAGGGAATGGCTACGATTAGATTTCAATTATTTTGGAACAATGAAATTGATAAACCTGGTTGATTTTTTTATACATTCAGTTACCAATAGTTAGTGGTTGGTTTACTTACAATATTAGTTAACCACGGAAGATGTTTAAACATAAAATTAAGAAACGAACTCGGTAAAATATTTGTGAAAATAAGGAATGGTTTCTATCCCTTTATAAAAATTCTCCAGGTTAAATTTTTCGTTTGGGCTGTGTAGATTGTCACTGTCTAAGCCAAATCCCATAAACACTATCTTAATGCCTAATTCTTTTTCAAACAAGGCACAAATGGGGATACTGCCACCACCACGTACCGGAATTGGTTTTTTTCCAAAGGTGGTTTCCATGGCTTTTGCAGCAGCTTGGTATGCTTTACTATCTATAGGTGTCATATAAGGTTCGCCACCATGGTGCTCAAATGCACTTATGGTAACATAGGCAGGAGCAATTTTTTTAAAATGCTCCAACAACATTGCAGTAATTTTTACTGAAGATTGATTGGGTACTAAACGGGTAGAAATTTTTGCGGTAGCCTTACTTGGTAATACTGTCTTAGCTCCTTCTCCCTGGTAGCCACCCCAGATACCATTTAGTTCCAGTGTTGGTCGTATACCTGTTCTTTCATTGGTGCTATATCCTTTTTCTCCCCATAATTCTTTCACTCCCAAATCATCTTTATATTCCTGCTCATCAAAGGGTGCTTCAGCCATTAATTTTCGTTCTTCTGTAGTGGAAATAACCACATCATCATAAAAGCCAGGAATGGTAATGTGATTGTTTTCATCATGACAACTGGCAATCATTTTAGCAAGTATAGTAATTGGGTTGGCAACAGCACCTCCATAAACACCACTATGCAAATCCCGATTTGGACCTGTTACAGTTACTTCAATATAACTTAAGCCACGCACACCAATATCAATACTTGGTGTATCTAAACTAATCATAGCAGTATCACTAATCAATATTACATCAGCTTTTAATAACTCCTTATTCGATGCCACAAATTTGCCGAGGTTAGGCGAACCTACTTCTTCTTCTCCTTCAATACAAAACTTGATGTTATTGCTAAGTGTGTTTGTTTGCACCAATGTTTCCAGCGCTTTAATGTGCATGTACACTTGGCCTTTATCGTCGCAACTGCCACGGGCAAAAATTTTGCCATCAATAATTACCGGGTCAAATGGTCCGCTTTTCCAAAGTTCCAAAGGCTCTGCAGGTTGTACATCATAATGGCCATAAACCAATACAGTTGGCTTGTCTGCATCAATTATTTTTTCAGCATAAACAATCGGATGTCCTTCTGTTGGATAAATTTCTACTTTATCAACTCCTGCTTCCAGCAGCCGTTGCTTTACAGTTTCTGCGCAATTTACCATATCTGTTTTATTTTCGCTTTTGGCACTGATACTTGGTATACGCAACAGCTCTAATAATTCATTTAAAAAACGATCTTTATTTTTTTCCTGGTACTCTTTCCAAACTTGCATAATACTGTCTGTGATTTATATAAAAAATGGTAATTTTTTTGCAAAACGAAAGTAAGTTTTTATACAACTAAAAAAGAATTGTTTAAAAACAAAAAATTATACTAAAAGAAATAAAAGTGTCGTTTAGTTAACATTGTGCAATTACATTTGCAGCACAATTGAACTCCCAATTTATCAGCCTTTGCTTTAGTTGTATTATTAGATGTACTTCTACTGCAAAGGCTGAGTCTATTAAAGTAGGCTGACGTAGTATACTTTGTGCAAATAAAAATTATACCCACCAATAATAAAGCGGGTATAATTTAAAATATTGTAAATATTAGTGATTTAAAACTTACAATAAAAATGTAAGTTTTTGTTTTTATCAGATAGTATTAAAACGATCGTTAACAGTATTCCAGTTTAATATTTTCCAAAAACTGGCAATATAATCTGCCCGACGGTTTTGATATTTAAGATAATAGGCATGTTCCCACACATCTAACCCAATTAAGGGGAATCCTTTTATTTCTGCAATATCCATTAACGGATTATCCTGGTTTGGCGTAGAGACAATCGACAATTTTTTATCGCTGTTGTATATCAGCCAGGCCCAACCACTTCCAAATCTCGTTGTTGCGGCAGTGTTAAATTGCTTTTTAAATTCCTCGATTGAGCCAAAGCCCGCAACGATAGCGGCAGAGAGTTTAGCGGAAGGCTGGGTGTTGGTATCAGCCGATAACAATACCCAGAATAATTCATGGTTGTAGTGTCCACCGGCGTTGTTGCGCATTTTAACCGAGTACTTGGATATCTTGCCCAGTACATCTTCCAATGGTTTTGTGGTATCCACATTTTCTGCTACCGCTGCTTCTTTCACATTTTTACTGTAAGCGGCAGCATGTTTATTATAATGAATATCCATGGTTAAGGTGTCAATAGAAGGTTCCAACGCACTGTATGCATAGGGTAATGGTTGTTGATCAAAACCTGTTTTTAAAGGGGAAGGAATACCAGCATCTGCCTTACTGCCAATTGTGGATTTGGCGCCGAGTGACGGTAATGTAATTAAAGTTCCAATACCTGCCAATGCAGATTGGACGAGAAAATTTCTACGGGAAGATTGTTTCATACTATAAAATTTTATTCTTTAAAATTAGTCAAACTATTTCTTACGACTGAGTATATTAACAACTGGTTTAAAAAATGAACTAAAATATTTTATAAAACGGTAATAAAATTCTTTATTAAACAAAGCGGAGTCATGCATCGCCTTGTATGTTAAAAAAATTCCGATGGGCGTTAAAACCAATACCGAAAGCCAGATTCCTACAAATGGAGTAAGAATACTGTCTTTTACAAATTTTTCGCCAAACATATTCAACAGATGAAAAATAAGAAAGAACAGTATGGCTACTACCAACGGCATGCCAAGTCCACCCTTACGGATAATAGAACCTAAAGGTGCCCCGATAAAAAATAACACAAGACAGGCTAGCGACAATGAAAATTTACGATGCCATTCAACCTTTCCAAAACGTATTTCATGATCCCTGCTATCAAATTCAGAACCGGAAAACTGGTAACTGTTTTTTATGGAATATGCTATTTGCATAGCATTGTCATACACGATACTTTTAATAGAATCTGGAATCTGGGCAGAAAATAGTTTTTCTTTTGGTGATAATGGTGGCATCTTTTTCCATGTACTGTCAGGTACGTTGAGGTAATGTAATTGAAGTGCTACATTCATATTTATTTTTTTTGCAATGCTGTCGTTTACCATGTTTAAAGAGTCAATTGATTTATCCAGCAAGCGGATGCTCTGCATCTTTATATCATTTTTAAAAACTGTATCAGATGTTTGCATCATTTGTAAAGCAGTGATGTCAAATAGCTTTTTGTACTCTTTAAATCCCATGCGGATAAATTCGGAGGAGGTGTCAATTGAGGAGCCTCTTTCCTGGTAACGATGGCCATTCTGTAGTGTAAACTCCAGGTATTTTTTATCGGCAGACAACTGCATAATACCTTGTACTGCGATAATACTGTTGTCCTGTAACTGGCTTTGCTGCTCATAGATCACCACATTATGTATGGTTTTGCCATCAACATCTTTTTTACCAATTTTAATTGCGTAGCCGGGGATATGTTTATAAAAAACACCCGGCTTTAGATCCAATGCCGGTTTCTTGTAGATAATATCATAATAAACAGTTTTGAATTTTAAATTGGCATAAGGAATAACATAGTTGGCAAATAAAAATGTAATACCACAAAGTAAAACAGCTACCCAGATTAATGGGCGCATAAAACGCAATAAAGAAATTCCTGCAGATTTTATGGCTACCAGTTCAAAGCTTTCACCAAGGTTGCCAAAGGTCATTATTGACGAAATTAGAATCGCTATGGGCATAGCTAATGTAAGCAGGGAAGCGCTTGCATACCATAAACATTGTCCGATAGTAAAAAGGTCAAGGTCTTTGCCAACAAAGTCATCAATGTACTTCCATAAGGTCTGCATCATCAGCACAAAAAAAGTGATGAAAAAAGTTACAATAAACGGACCTATAAATGACCTGATAATGAGTTTGTCTAATTTTTTTATCATTCCCAAATCGCCAAAGGCGAAGCTTTAATAAGTTATTTGTATCTTGATAACAATGACGAACAATAAAACAAAATTAACGCTTTCTCCCAAGGAACAGGAATTGGTTTGCAATACCGAATGGATTTTAACGAAACAAACTATTACAGAAAAAATTGTACTGCTCTTTAGTGAATTGCTAATATCTATGCAACAAATAACAACTGCACAAAAAGGCAATTTGCCTGCAGTGATATTTGTAAACGATCCCAAAATTTCAAGAGGAGAAAATTACAAAGGGCTCCCTTATATAATACTTGATTATCCCCGTTATTTTAATAAAGAGAATACACTTGCTATCCGAACGCTTTTTTGGTGGGGAAATTTCTTTAGTATTAATCTTCAATTATCTGGCAAAATAAAAAATGATATGCTGGCTAATTTGGTATCGCAATTTTTAATGCTACAGCGAAATAATTATTGGATATGCACTAACAATCATCCATGGGATCACTATTTTGAAGAAGGGAATTATATGCCAATACAAAAGATTACAAAGGAACAATTTATCATCCTGCTTAACAAGGAGCCATTTGTAAAAATTGGAAAAAAAATTTCAATACAGTATTGGGATAAAGTCAACCAATTTGTGGAGCAAACTTTTGAAGAAATGATTCTATTGCTGCAAAATTAATTACCCAACCGATGAAACAAATCTTTTACCTGGTATTCCCACAACTGACTTTGATCTTTAATATCTTTCTTCTCAGCAAAATCTTTAATGATCAAAATGGTTTGATTGGTAACTTCTGATTTTTCTATACTGAATTCAAAGTATTCGCCTTTTGGCATATGCATCCAGTGAAAACGAATGTATTTATTTTCTTCACCTTCCAGCAATTCTGCTTTTTCATCAGTTGCACCATTCCAGGAAAAACTAAATATGCCATCTCGTTCGTCTACTTTATCAGCAAACCATTCCTGCAATCCTGCAGGCGTACTTAAAAATTCATACATTATGCCGGGAGAGCATCTAACCGGGTATTCTAATGTATATAATACTTTTTTACTCATCCAATTAATTTAAATCTTCTTTGTGTGGTGCAATAATAACAAAATAAACGAGGTAATCAGATAATTTCTCAACTATTTTTTGCTATATAAACATTGAGTTAACAATAAAGAGATATAAT
>JAYWAU010000297.1:0-4253 GCA_043782265.1 Ferruginibacter sp.
TTCAATTTTTTGGGAAGTAAATATTTACCGGATGCAACGTTATATGTAACTGTACAACCATGCCTGATGTGTAGTGGCGCTCTATACTGGAGCAAGATTAGCCGTGTTGTTTATGGTGCAGAAGATGAAAAAAATGGGTATAAAAAAGTAGCTGGAACAACTTCGCCCTTTCATCCTAAAACCATACTTGCAGGGGGTATTTTAAAAGATGAGTGTGCCCAATTGATGAAAGACTTTTTTAAGGCAAGGCGTTAATAGTTTTTGTTTGCCTACCTGCGACGGGGTATTTGATCTGTGCATAAATTCCCTCTACTCTGTATCCGGCTTAAAGAACTATCAGTTTTTTCTTTACGACTTTATTTTTTTCGCTGATGGAAATAAAATAAATGCCAGGTTGCAAAAGGAGGAACATGGCGATTTCTTCAGTGCCATTTGTTAGCAGACGATTATCAACTCTCCATACTTTTCCTTTTGTATCGGCTATTTTTACTACAACCATGCCTGGTTCAAAACCTGAAACATCGAGGGTTATTTTATTTTTTGCAGGGTTTGGATAGACTTTTAAGGTTGTGCTGTTTGAAACCACAGCCGGAATACCTTTAGCTGCAAATTGAATGGGGCTTGTTTTTAAAGTACTGTCTTTGTTTTCTCCGGATTGGGAAAAACAATGCACGGTAGTCAGGCTAATGAACATCAATAAAAAAGGTTTAAGCATAGATTTTGTGTAAGGGACATAATTATTAGCAATAATCATGTCAAACTTTTATAATGGTTTATTAAAATAGTAAACGGCATTGTATTTGTCAACTCAACATAAGCCCTTTAAATTTGTATAATCAATCAGTAATTACATTTTCAATCAATCAATAAATAAAACACACTATGGCATTTACACTACCGGCACTACCATATGCACACGATGCATTAGAGCCACATATTGACACTTTAACCATGCAGATACATCATGGCAAACACCACCAGGCCTATGTAGATAACTTAAACAAAGCCATTGCAGGTACACCCAACGAAGGCAAAAAAATTGAAGAATTGGTAGCAGTAGCAGGGACAATTAGCCCTGCAGTGCGCAACAATGGCGGTGGCCATTGGAATCACAGTTTCTTTTGGGAAAGCCTGGCACCCAATGCTGGTGGAACTCCATCTGGAGCTTTGGCTGATGCCATTACAGCAGCATTCGGTTCTTTTGATGCCTTTAAAGAAAAATTTGCAGCTGCAGGTATTGGCCGTTTTGGTAGTGGCTGGGCATGGCTGATTGTAAAAGATGGTAAATTAGAAATATCTTCCACACCTAACCAGGATAATCCTTTAATGGATGTGGCAGAAGTAAAGGGCACACCTGTTTTAGGTTGTGATGTTTGGGAACATGCTTATTATTTAAAATACCAAAACAAGCGGGCTGATTATTTAGGGGCATTTTGGAATGTAGTAAACTGGAGCAAAGTAGCAGAAAGATTTGCTGCTTAAAATAAATTCAGGTTAACTTTTAGTATACAGGCTGCAACAATTTGTTGCGGCTTTTTTTATGGAACAGGGTCATGGCCGTGTCCTCCCCATGGGTTGCAGCGTGCAATTCTTTTAGCAGTAAGCCAAAGGCCTTTTATTGGGCCGTATTTTTTTAAAGCTTCAATGCCATAATGTGAGCAGGTAGGGGTGTAGCGGCATTTGCTACCCAGCCAGGGAGAAATGATCCATTGGTATAATTTTATTAAAGCAATAAAAGGAAAACTAACTATTTGTTGAATTGTTTTCATTCACTATTTTTTGCAGCCGCACAAGAATGGCGGCTATTTTTTCAACAATCAATGGGTATTCAGGTATTTCTTTTCCAACATAAATAAAGAAAATACCCAATCTTTTGTTACTATGCTCAAGGTTTTGCTGCAATTCATTTTTTTGTAAACGATAGCCTTCCTTCATAAGGCGACGAATGCGGTTTCTATCTACTGCTTTCTTAAAATATTTGGGGCTAACTGTAAACCCGGCTTGTAAAAAAAAATTGTTTTCCTGCTGTAGGTATTTCCAAACAACCCTGAAAGGAAAGTTCGAAAAGGATTTGCCTTCTTTAAATAAAAGCTCAATTACTTTTCTGCTTTTAAGGCGCTCTTCTTTGCCAAGTGTATATCGTCGTTGATTTTGCAATATAACAAAAATAAAAAAAGCTCTCCAAAAGGAAAGCTTATATTTTGATACTCCAAATTCCCGGAAAGGAAAGAGATTCTATTTTTTCCCGAAACGTTCGTCAGAAACGGTCAATTTTGCACGACCTTTTTTGCGACGGCTTGCCAATACCTTACGGCCATTAGCAGTTTGCATGCGCTGACGAAATCCATGTACATGTTTTCTTCTGCGTACATGTGGTTGGTATGTTCTTTTTTTACCTGGCATTGTATTAAGTTTTTCCTTTTACAAAAATTATTTACTAAAACTATTTAATCAACATTCATCAGGGCACCATCCCTGCTGCTTGTGAAAGGACGGCGAAGGTAAGGGAAAATTGTGACTTGAGATAGTTGAAGGTAATTTTTTTTATCGCTATAATACTAAATGTATTGAGTTGACCTGCTTACCATAAAAAGTGGATGCTTTTTGATCAAAATCTTCAGTTGAATCAGTAGTAAAAAAAACTGATTGGCTATTTTTAGTGCAATAATCCGCTATTTCGGGGTGTCTTTCCAAATAATTGACGAGGCTGTTGGCAACAATTTCGCCCTGTGATAATATAGTTACGCCAACTGGTATAAATTGTTTTATTTTATCCATCAGTAATGGATAATGCGTACAAGCCAATAATAACGTGTCAATTTCATTTGATTGCGAAAGTATTTGTTGCAAGTATTTATTTATAAAGTAATCAGCACCATCCGAATTGTGCTCATTGTTTTCTACCAAAGGTACCCACATGGGACACGCCTGCTGATACACTGTAATTTCAGGAAAAAATTTTTCAATTTCTATTGGGTAAGACAAAGACTGTACAGTGCCGGCAGTACCCAACACACCAACTTTATTGGAATGGGTATATTGGCCAATGATTTCGGAGGTAGGTCGTATAACCCCCAATACCCTTTTATCTGTATTTATTTTGGGGAGATTAATTTGCTGAATACTTCGTAAGGCTTTTGCAGAGGCGGTGTTGCAGGCCAATATTACCAATGTGCACCCTTGTTTAAAAAACCATTCTACGCATTGCAGCGTGTATTGATAAATAGTTTCAAAACTTCTTGCACCATAAGGAGCCCTTGCGTTATCGCCTAAATAAATATAATCGTACTGCGGAAGTTGGGCTGTTATTTCTTTTAAAACAGTTAACCCACCGTAGCCGCTATCAAATACGCCGATAGGACCTTTACTCATTTATCAAAAATAAGAAAGCCATCCCGATTGTAGGATGGCTTTCTATAATTTATAATTTTTTATTATTGTTTGGGTTTAACTGTACCCGCCGGAGCTTTGGGTAATGGCTCCTTAATATTCAATTTCTTTTTAACCAATGACAAAATATCATCACCGGGCGGGCCAACAATTACGCTGTTTTGATCGAGTACGTAAGTATAACCGCTTTCTTTTGCTACAACCTTAATAGTTTCTAATGCCTTATTACGGATTGGAACTAAAAGCTCCTGTTGTTTTTCCTGCAATTTTTGTTGCATAACCTGATTCCAGCCTTGCACTTTTTGGTACAATTCAATTAAGCCAGTTCTTCTCAATTCCTTAGCTGCAGGCGATAATTTTGCTGAATCTTTCCCAAAAAGACTATCCTTTTCCTGAAATTCTGCAAGATAATCATTGCCCTGTTGTTGTAAAGCTGCCTGGTATTCCTGTAACTGAGTTGTTGCTTTTTCAGCCTCCGGCATTGCTCCAATCAACTCTTCGGTGCTGATATAACCGATCTTAATTTGTGAAAAAGCTGTATTGGTCAATCCTAAAATTGATACAACAAATACAACTACTGCGAATAATTTTTTCATCGTTGTTTTAAATGTTTACTTGTTTGTTTATAGTTTGTTTTTTTGTGGTATTGGCTGCATGCCAATGTTTGATTGTGATTTATTTAACACCCAAAAATTTCAGAACGTCATCGCTCTTGTCAAGTTTTGGGTCGGCAAATATAACGGTAATTCCTTCACTTTTATCCAAAATAAAATCATAAGATTTATCTACAGCCAACTTTTGAATGGCCACGTAAACCTTATCCTGTATGGGCTTTATCAGTTCCTGCCTTTTTTTAAACAGGT
>JAYWAU010000298.1:0-11705 GCA_043782265.1 Ferruginibacter sp.
TCTTTATCAAAAATAAACCGAACAGGTTTTCCTTTTTTTCTGTTCTTTAACCCTTTTTCTAATTTTTGAATAATTGATGTTGAAATATCATTATCAATATCAATTTCCGCATCTCTTGTTACTTTAATTATATGTGCTGAAAACACGTCATATCCGAAGTAAGTAAAGATATAAGGCAAACAAAATCTTATAACATCTTCCAATAAAATAATATGGTGTTCATTTCCTTTGGTGGGCAAAATAACAAATCTGCTTAAGCGCCTTGTAGGTACCGATACCAATGCAAACCGCTGTGGAATGCTCTTGTCTTTTTTCGACATTTTGCAGGCAAGGTAAATTGATTTATCACTAAGGGTTGGAAAAGCCTGGATACTTTCGATCATCAGCGGAACAATACTGCTTCGTATTTCATCATTGAAATATTCTAAAACGAAATTTTGTTGCGCCCTGTTTAATTGCTTTTCATTAATTAAAAATATTTTTTGCTTTTTTAATTCCCGTAATATCTCGTTCCAAATCCTGTCAAATTCTTTTTGTTGTTCCACTACCTTTTCCTGTATCTCTTCCAATATTATTTCCGGAGAAACTTCCAGGTGCATATTTCCTTTGTCACCAACTTCAATCATTCTTTTTAGTGTAGCAACTCTAACCCTGAAAAACTCATCAAGGTTATTTGAAAAAATACCAAGAAACTTAATTCTTTCGCTAAGAGGAACCGTTTCATCCGCAGCTTCCTGTAAAACGCGGCTATTGAACGAAAGCCAGCTTAAATCTCTACTGATTACTTTTTGTTTTAACAAAGCCCGAAAATTTTAGTTATTAAAAGTGTGAAATTAAATGTACCCGAACCAATATTACAAAAAGCTATTATTAACTTTAAGTGATTTTTTAAAGTTTACTCAATCATACAGAGTCAATAACCTCCTCTGCAAATTCGGCTGCTCGTTTATTTTTATTAATGAAATATAATAATCCGAAACATAATAATCCAAAAAATAAAATGATAAATGTGGTGGTTCCCCACATCAACCAGCCAAAAGCTTCACCAGTTGATTGTTCTATATCATATAAACCAAGCACTAAAAAAATAGCTGTTGGAAAAGTGCCAATTCCCCCGGGTGTTAAAATCATTGCGAAAGTTGCCAGGGTTAAAACCGAACAAGCTGCATTTAAACCAAGGTGCGATACTTCTTTTATGGCCGAAAAGCCAATGTATATTTCAAGCAAATACATACTCCAGATAAATAGAGTATGAAATATAAACCAGCCTCTCTTTTTAAGTTTTTTGATGCTCGTTATACCTTCGTTTAAACCAGCAAAAAAATTACTCAATCGCTTTACCCATTTATTAGAACTGTATTTTTTTAAAATAAACCTTACTAGTAATATTATAAATGCAACTATTAAAAAAAGTAATGAAACCCAACCCCACAAAGCAATACCGCTTTCAGGATTTATCATTTTTGAAATTGAACCTTTAACAAAATTACCCACTAAACTAAACTGAATAATTATAGTAAAAAGTATAAAAAAAAGATAACAAACCAAATCAAATATTCTTTCAATAACAATAGTGCCAATAAGTTTTTGCACTGGAATTTTTTCATATTTTCCAAGCATGGTACACTTTAATATTTCACCTAACCTTGGCACAAATGAGTTGGCAAGATATCCCACCATCGTTACTGCAAACGTATTAAAAAGAGACGGTTTGTATCCCATAGGTTCGATCAAAATTTTCCACCTTATAGAGCGGCTTACATGACTGGCTAAAGCAAGGATGATGATGGGAATTACGATTGTGTAATTTGCATTTGTGAGGGCGAACTTAAATTTCAATAGTTCCTCTGGCGTCATTTTACTAAACTGCCACCAAATCAAAAAAATACCTCCTCCTAAAAAAATGACATACTGAAGTATTAAACCTAATTTTTTTTGCATAATATATTGCTGGTTACAAAGTAAAAACCAAACATTCATAAAAACTAAAAAAAGATATTCCAATTATCCCGTTACTCTTTCTCTTTTATCAATAAGTTATCAATTAACCTCACTCCATTTAAAAACGCTGCAACTAAAATTACAATATCTGTTTTTCCATTCCACTCATTCAAAAGTTGCAAACTATCTGCATTGCATATTTCAACATAATCAACTTTAAAACCTTTTGCTGTTAAAAATGCTATGGCGTTTTGTTTAAGGTTAGTAACGTCGCCAGGTTTTATATTATTTTTTATAAATTGAAGGGTTGAAAATATGTTAACCGCCAACAATCTATCTTCCGGAGCCAATCTTAAATTTCTGCTGCTCATTGCAAGGCCATCCGGTTCTCGTTGCGTAGGGCAGATGATGATTTGCAGTGATGGATAGGCCGTAGCAGCCATCTTGTTTAAAACCATGCATTGTTGAAAATCTTTTTGGCCCAGGTATAATTTGTAAGGCAAAACAATTTCAAGTAACCGGTGCACTACCTGGCATACGCCCTGAAAATGTCCGGGACGATATTTACCATCAAGGATGGTTTCGATAAATCCCAGATCAAAATGCGCAAGATTGTTTATTCCTTTTGGATACATTTCATCAACGGTTGGCAAAAACAATATACTACACCCTGCTTTTTCTAAAAGGTAAATATCCTGTTCAATCGTAACCGGGTATTTTTCAAAATCTTTAGCATCATTAAACTGTGTTGGATTTATGAAGATGCTGCAAAGCACCAAATCGTTTTCAGTTTTAGCTTTTGTTATTAATGAAATATGCCCGCTATGTAATGCCCCCATCGTTGGCACAAAACCAATTGATGAACCGGTTTTAGTTAACGCTGACAAGTAACTTTTAATATCATTGGCCTTCTTTAATATAATCATTTTGCCTTTTATTATACCCCAAATCTACGTGGATATTGATTTTAAGAAAATTACTGTAACTTTGCGAACCTTAAGGAAATCCATTCTGACTTAAAATAATCAATCACAAATGTCAACAAAAAAAAGAATTTTATTTATTGCCAATGAAATGTCTCCTTATGTAGAACTTACAGAGTTCGCTGAGATTATTAATAAATTGGCAGTAAAAGCGAATGATAGTGGAATGGAAGTCAGATGTATCATGCCGCGTTTTGGTATCATCAACGAACGAAGGCATCGTTTGCATGAAGTGGTACGGTTATCGGGCATTAATGTATCTATTGACGGAGATGATTATCCCCTTGTTATAAAGGTAGCTTCCCTGCCCAATGCCAGATTGCAGGTTTATTTTCTTGATAATGAAGATTTTTTCAAGCGCAAGACCATCTTTAATGATGAAAATGAAAAGTGGTATGATGACAATGGATTACGAACTGCCTTGTTTTGCAAGGGAGCGCTTGAAACGGTAAAGAAATTTGGCTGGCCTCCAGATATTATTCATTGCAGCGGCTGGATGACCGGATTAATACCCATGTTTATTAAAGCTGCTTATAAAAAAGAACCGGTATTTAGCAACTGTAAAGTGGTTTATACAATTGGACAAACAACTTTTAAGGAAAAGCTGGGTGCAGATTTTCTTAAACTTGCTACCATCAATGATAATGTAACAAAAAAAGAACTGGAGTTTTTTAAAGACATCAACAATGTTGCAATGTTTAGGGGTGGGGCAGCTTTTGCCGATGCAGTTACATTTGGTGCCGAAAAGGTAGATAAGAAATTAGTGTTAGAATTTAGTAAAATAAAGGGTAAAAAAACTTTGCCGTTTAATCCGGAAAGTGATTTAACAGACTATTTACAATTATATAACGACCTTGCTAAATAGATTATTTACAACCCTTTTTAATTAAATATTGTTTTTGTGCAAAGAAAATTTTTCCTGTTTGTTTCTGCTGTTAGTTTTTTTTCGTTTTTTTTCTGGAGTTGTACTAAAATTGATACCACTCAAATTGGCGCCGATCTTATACCTGCTGTAGATAATGTTCATACTTTTGCCGATACCCTAAATGTAATTGGAACGCAAGGTGTATTGTCAGCAGATACAACCAGAATTGGAATTAATGACCTGCAGGTTTTAGGTACCATTAACAACGATCCACTTTTTGGCAAAACCAACGCAAATATTTACCTGCAGTACAAGCCTATATTTTTCCCTTATTATTTTGGTAATTCCAAAGATACTATTGGGCAATCATTTGCACTGGCAGGAACAGGTTATGATTCGGTAGTGCTTTGCCTTTCTTACAAAGGTTTTTACGGAGACTCCACTAAACCTCAACATCTTAAAGTTTTTGAGCTGGACCAAGCTGAAACAAATTTTAAATTTGATTCTATTTATCAGACTAATTATAAGCCATTTATTTCGCCAACAAATTTAATAGGAGAAGTAACGGTTACACCAACAGATTTAAAGAACTATACTTTTTTAGACAATGGAAAAGATTCGGCCCATTATCAAATTAGGATACCGTTGAACAAAGCATTTTTTGATAAAATTCTTTCAAACTACGATTCGAGTGAAAATAAGCCCTTTCATTCAGATTCTCTTTTTACCAGTATTTTTAAGGGCTTTGCTGTGGAAGCCAATGGGGGATCAGATGCAAAAGGTTTGTTTTATATTAATTTAACTGATATCAATACACGGATAGAAATTCATTATCGCAGAAAAAATGTTACTCCAATTGATACACTGCATTCATCGTGGGCTGTAGTATCTACAACAAGTACTACAGTCAAGAAATCTGCAACCGCTAATTTTATTAACAGAGATAGAACTGGTTCGCAATATGCAAACAGGCCTTCATCTTCTGATGAATTATTTATACAGGCAACACCAGGTACATTTGCAACACTTCAAATTCCTGGCTTAAGTCTTTTAGATAACCGCATTATTCACAGAGCTGCATTAATTATTGAAGAAATTGCTCCTTCCACACCTTTATTACCAGAGCCATCCTATCTGTATTTGGATGCTGTTGATACTGGAACAACCTGGAAATATAAACCATTGCCTTACGATCTAAGCCCCAATGCATATTATAATCCTAACTCAAGCACATTGCCATTTTTTCCAACTAACGGCATAGATCATGCTTATTTTGGAGGTACTCCGATTCCAAAAACTGATCCTTTAACCGGTAAACTTACCTATTCTTATATATTTAATATCTCGAGGTATGTTCAAAATATAGTTACAAAGCATGAGTTAAGCTATGGTCTCAGATTATCGGCACCTTACGAATTGTTTTATTATGGCTATATCTACTCGTTTAGTAACCGGCTTAGCTATGGTGGTGTTAAGATAGGTAATGGAAACAATCCAAATTATAAATTAAGGCTACGTATAGTATACTCAAAAATTTAAAAAATCATCAAAGGCGTCTATTAAAATGGAAGCTTTTTTATTTACATCCACACACTTATCTTTGCAGCTCAAAAAATAAAACCATATGCCGTATTTGTTTACATCAGAATCCGTAAGTGAAGGACATCCGGATAAAGTAGCTGACCAAATTAGCGATGCTTTAATAGATAACTTCTTAGCATTTGACCCCAATAGTAAAGTGGCTTGTGAAACACTGGTAACAACCGGACAGGTTGTATTAGCAGGAGAAGTTAAGAGCAAAGCTTACCTGGATGTACAGGAAATCGCAAGGGGTGTTATCCGTAAAATTGGATACACCAAAAGTGAATATATGTTTGAGGCAAATTCATGTGGTATCATTTCGGCTATTCACGAACAATCTGCTGATATTAACCAGGGGGTAGACAGAAAGAAAAAAGAAGAACAAGGTGCCGGTGACCAGGGTATGATGTTTGGTTATGCAACCAACGAAACAGAAAATTACATGCCGCTGGCGTTGGATCTTGCCCATTTTATTTTATTGGAATTAGCGGCCATCAGAAGAGAAAACATAGCAATTAAATATTTGCGCCCGGATGCAAAAAGCCAGGTAACATTGGAATATGATGACAATAACCAGCCAATACGCATTGATGCTATTGTTGTTTCAACACAGCATGATGATTTTGGAAAAGACGAAACGATGTTGGCTAAAATTAAAAAAGACATCATCAATATTGTTATTCCAAGGGTGAGAGCAAAGTATCCAAATTACGATCACCTTTTTACCAATAAAATAAAATACCACATTAATCCAACAGGTAAGTTTGTAATTGGCGGGCCTCATGGAGATACCGGTTTAACGGGCCGTAAAATTATTGTGGATACCTATGGCGGAAAGGGTGCCCATGGTGGTGGAGCTTTTAGTGGTAAAGATCCAAGTAAAGTAGATAGAAGTGCAGCGTATGCGACAAGGCATATTGCAAAAAATTTGGTAGCAGCTGGTTTATGCGACGAAATATTAGTGCAGGTTAGCTATGCCATTGGTGTAGCACAACCAACCAGCATTAATGTGGTTACTTATGGTACTGCCAAAGTAAGTTTAACTGATGGAGAAATTGCAAAAAAGATAATGAGCATGGCTTGTTTTGATATGCGCCCTTATTTTATTGAGCAACGTTTAAAATTACGCAATCCTATTTACAGTGAAACTGCAGCTTATGGACACATGGGCCGTAAGAATGAAGTGGTAGAAAAAATATTTATTTCTCCCTATGGTAAATCTATCAAAAAGAAAGTAGAGTTATTTACCTGGGAAAAACTGGATGCAGTTAAGGATGTAAAAAAAGCTTTTGGATTAAAATAGTCCTACAGATAACTTCCTTTAAGAAGTGCTTTATAAGACCATAAGTTTGAAAGAGCTTATGGTTTTTTATTATTTTCAATAAAACGTAATTTTAAATTGTGAAAAATTTTAGACAACAACAGCATCGTCCCAAAAAAAACTCATTGGTAATTGGTCGCTCTGCAGTTATTGAAGCAATGCAATCGGGTAAACAATTAGAAAGAATTTACCTGCAAACTACCATACATGGTGCGGTGGTAGATGAAATAAGGACTTTGGCGGAGAAAAATTTAGTACCGATAAATAAAGTGCCTGTAGAAAAATTAAACAGTTTCAATATTAGTAACCACGAAGGTTGTGTAGCATTGATTAGTAAAATTCAGTACCAGAATTTGCAGGATGTAATTTCATTTATTGTTGAAAAAGGAGAGGTACCACTGTTCCTTATTTTGGATGGCATAACAGATATCAGGAATATTGGTGCTATCGCAAGAAGCGCATTTTGTTTTGGCGTTAACGGTATCATTATACCTGATAAGGGGGTAGGCGCTTTAAATGAAGATGCTATTTTAACTTCTGCTGGTGCCCTCGAAAAAATAGCAATATGCCGGGTAAATAGTTTAATGAAAACAGTAGATGAGTTGCACCTGAATGGCATAAAAGTTTTTGCAAGTGAAATGACGGCCACTAAAAAAGTTTTTGAACTTGAACTTAGTGAGCCATGTGCAATTGTAATGGGGGGAGAGGAGCATGGTGTTTATCAACCGTTGATGAAAATTTGCGATGACCAGTTTCAAATACCAATGGTTACAGATTTTGATTCCTTAAATGTATCAGTTGCAACGGGCATTATTTTGTACGAAGTAATGAAGCAAAGAAGTTTGTAAAATAACAAGTACACTTTATTCAAAATAAGAACCATCGGCTGTTTTAACAGAAGAAGAAACATTCGATTCAATGGTTTTTATTTCTTCCGGCGTAAAGTAGCGCCATTTACCTGTCGGTAAGTTCGCAAGGGTGATATTCATAATGCGTACCCGTTTTAATGTTTGCACATTGTACCCTAAAACCTGGCACATTCTCCTTATCTGGCGATTTAATCCTTGTACTAAAATTATACGAAACCTATTTTTTCCCTCTTGTTTTACCACACAGTTTTTTGTTACGGTGTCTAAAATTTTAACCCCATTACCCATCTTGTGAATAAATTCCCCGCTGATAGGTTTATCAACTGTAACAATATATTCCTTTTCATGGTTATTTCCTGCTCTTAATATTTTATTTACAATATCACCATAATTGGTTAAAAATATCAACCCTTCCGAAGGTTTATCCAGTCTGCCTACAGGAAATATTCTGCTTTTATAATTGATAAAAGAAATGATATTGTCTTTGTCTTTAAGATCGGTAGTGCAGGTAATACCGACAGGTTTATTAAAAACCATGTATACTATTTTATCTTTCTTTTTAAGCGGCTCCCCATCAACCTCCACAGTATCTCCCGGTAACACCCTGTTGCCTTTAATAGCTACATTATCGTTAATGGTAACCCTTCCCTGGTCAATATATTTATCCGCTTCCCGCCTGGAGCAGAAACCGGTTTCACTAATGTATTTATTAAGACTCTTATCCATTTTTATATGCTCAAAAGTAAGGCATTCCTCGTAGGTAGGTAATTATTCCTGCTGCATTTCTATCATATATTTTAATTAAAAAGTTATACTATAAATTAATATTTTGTGCATGGCTTACTTTTTTTGTTTCAGGCAAAACAAAAAACCTGAAGCTTCGTTTGCTTTGTATTTAAAATATCAGGAATGATTATTGTTATTACATCAATCCAACAACAGATAATTATAACATGAAAAAAATAACTTTTTATTTTATCTTTTTATTCTTCGGAGGTTTTGCACAAGCGCAACGTGTACGTTTAACAACTTTTGCCGGTATAAGTAACTACCAGGGAGATTTGCAAGACAAAAAATTTACTTTTCAACAAGCTCATTTTGCAGCAGGTATCGGACTTTCATATGAAATAACTGAACAACTATATTTAACCGGAAACATTAAGATCGGTAAATTAAGCGGGGATGATAAAAAAGAGACCAAAAATATCAACCGTAATTTAAATTTCAGCAGCCCTTTATCCGAATTTCATCTGGGTGTTGAATATGATTTAATAAATTTAAATGAACGGCCTTTAACGCCCTATTTATTTACAGGGATTGCCGTTTACAGTTTTAATCCCTACACGTTCGATTCATCAGGTAGAAAGACTTATCTGCAGGCATTGGGCACAGAAGGACAGGGCTTTTACAACGGACGTACAAAATATAACCTTACCCAAATTTCCATCCCTTTTGGAGGAGGTATAAAATTAGCGGTAAACGAAAATGTACGCATTGGTTTTGAAATTGGGTTTAGAAAATTGTTTACAGATTATATAGATGATGTAAGTACAAGCTATGCAGATGAGGCATTACTTATTGCCAATAATGGACAAATTGCAGCAAACCTCGCTTTTAGAGGCAGTGAATTAAAAACAGGTTTGTCCTATCCTGCTGCAGGCGCCCGACGGGGGAATGCCGGAAGTAAAGATTGGTATTATTTTTCCGGGGTATCAGTAAGTTTCCGCTTAGGTGCCACCGAAAACAATAGAAATGGAGGAGTAGGCAGAACCGCCTGCCCTGCAAGCGTTTATTAATCCTGCTTAAATTATATCATAAAAACTATTCTACCGGTTTTGTGTTTTACTTTTACACAGAAACCTATTTTGAATGGCATATAATTCTTTAGAAGCATGTTTACTCGATCTGGAAGCAAACAGGCAATTAATTCGCATCAGGGAAGAGGTTGATCCACACCTCGAAATGGCTGCTATTCATTTAAGGGTACACGAAGCCGGAGGCCCGGCATTATTATTCCAACAGGTTAAAGGAAGTAAATTTAGGGCAGCCTCTAATATCTTTGGCACAATAGAGCGCAGCAAATTTATTTTTAGAGATACCTTAGGGTTGGTTCAGCAATTAATTGAATTGAAAAATGAACCCATCAAAGCCATTAAAAACCCAATCAAAAATTTTTCGGCAGGCCTGGCAGCATTAAAAGCATTGCCATTAAAAAATCCCATCAGCAAGCCTGTATTATTTCAACAAATACAAATACAGGAGATACCCCAAATTAAGCACTGGCCAATGGATGGAGGAGCCTTTGTAACACTGCCACAGGTGTATACAGAAGATATTGAACAGCCGGGTATACTAAATGCCAACCTCGGAATGTACCGCATTCAACTTTCGGGAAACGAATATGTAACAAACAAAGAAATTGGCTTGCATTACCAGTTGCACCGTGGCATTGGTGTTCACCAAAGCAAGGCCAATAAAAAAGGATTGCCTTTAAAAATAAGCATATTTGCAGGCGGTCCGCCCTCGCATAGTGTAGCGGCTGTTATGCCGTTGCCGGAAGGAATCAGTGAAATGACATTTGCAGGTGTATTGGGAGGCAGAAGATTTCGGTATACTTATGTTGATGGATATTGTGTAAGTACCGACGCTGATTTTGTAATAACGGGAGAAGTATATCCGGGCGAAAATAAACCCGAAGGGCCTTTTGGTGACCACCTTGGCTATTATAGTTTGAAACATGATTTTCCGTTGATGAGGGTGCACAAGGTATTTGCAAAAAAAAATGCCATCTGGCCGTTTACAGTAGTAGGCCGCCCGCCACAGGAAGATACCAGTTTTGGTGAGTTAATACACGAGTTAACAGGCAGTGCTGTGCAGGCTGAAATACCCGGTTTAAAACAAGTGCACGCTGTGGATGCAGCGGGCGTGCATCCGTTGTTGTTAGCCATAGGCAGTGAGCGTTATACGCCTTATACACCCACCAAACAACCCGCTGAAATTTTAACCATTGCCAATCATATTTTAGGTACGGGGCAGTTAAGCCTTGCCAAGTTTTTATTTATAACGGCAGATAATAGCAATAAGCTTGGCACCAATAACATTCAGTTATACCTCGAATTTATTTTACAACGGATTGTGCTTACCAGGGACATTCATTTTTACACAAACACCACCATTGATACGTTGGATTATTCAGGAACAGCGTTAAATACCGGCAGCAAAGTAGTAATTGCCGCCTATGGTGAAATCATCAGAACACTTGCCACTGAAGTGCCTGGTTGCCTAAAAGAATTGCAGCAATTTGAGGCTGCAAAACTGGTAATGCCCGGAGTAGTTGCGTTGCAAACAAACCCTTTTTTAAATTATGAAGCTGCATCAAGGGAGCTGGAAATTTTAAACAGCCAGTTACAAAATAAAACAACGGAATTGGCTAATGTTCCAATAATTGTTGTTTGTGATGATGCCGGTTTTGTAAGCGAAAAGCTGCGTAATTTTTTGTGGGTAACCTTTACCCGTTGCAATCCATCGCATGATATGTATGGCATTAACAGCGCTACCATTAATAAACACTGGGGATGCAAAGGGCCACTGGTATTTGATGCCAGGATAAAACCACACCATGCGCCGCCTGTTATAACAGATTCATTAATTGATAAAAAAATTGATAAACTTTTTAATAAAGGAGGAAGCCTTTATAATATTTTGCCTTAACAATTTATAAGTAAATATGAAACTGATAAAATTAATAGCATTGCTGATAGTTTTTAACTCGTGCAAGGCACAACCGAAACTGCCAGCGTTAACTATCAATAAAAATGACAATTCGCTGCTTTGGCAGGTAAGTGGTAATGGACTTACACAACCGTCGTACCTGTTTGGTACTTTTCATTTAATGTGTAAAAATGATATTCAGTTTAGCAGCCAGTTAACCAGTGCAGTTAGCAGATCTGAAAAAGTGTATATGGAAATGGATATGGACGACCCTGCTACAATGTTAGGTGGCCTGTTGCTGATGAATATGAAAGAAGGCAAAACTTTAAAACAATTATATACAGCCGAAGAGTATAAAAAAATAGAAACTTATTTTAACGATTCGCTGCATATGCCGCTATCATTTATACAAAGTATGAAACCCTTTTTTTTGG
>JAYWAU010000299.1:0-4250 GCA_043782265.1 Ferruginibacter sp.
AAATAGCACCGGATACATTCGTAAATAAACACACAGCAATAAGGCACTACGAAAAAAAAGAGTACTTCTTCAATGGGCAGGTTGATGAGTTTTATGCCGATGATATAATTGTCATTGAAACTCCAGACATTTTTTGCGGTAAAGAAAATATCCCAGACAATGTAGATTAAAGCGGGTAGCAGCATTGCGGGAAACAGGTATTTCCACTTTTTATAAAAGGCTACCTTCTTATCAAAACTCAATGCCAGCGGCCCGGCGAGGCTGCAGCCAAGAATTAAAAAATAAGTGTAGTGACTGTTCAACTGTTTTAATTGGAATTTTTGCAACGATGCATTTCTACGCTGCCATGAAAGATCAGCAATGCAATATAGTACAAGAGTGCGACGCCAATGAAGCTCAACAATAAATCAACTGCCCGGAAAAAAATTTATTATGCTTTTCTTAATTTATCGGCCTTCACTTTTTGCCAGTATTTTTTCGCCACGAACAACATACCGAAACTCTCACCTTCATATTTATCCATATGCTTGTGGTGCATTTTATGCGCCCAACGAATGGTGCGGATGTACGTATTGTTGCTGCGGGTAAACCATTTAAAACGTTGGTGAATGATAACCTCGTGCACAACAAAATAGGCGAAGCCATACAAGGCAATGCCAAATCCAATAGCCGCTGCGATGTACACTTGGTGCTGCATACCTAACATAATGCACAACCAGCTTGGTATGGCGAATATTAAAAAGAAGGCGTCGTTTTTTTCAAAAAATCCCGGATTGGGCTGGTGATGATCCTGATGCAAATACCATAAAAAACCATGCATGATATACCGGTGCGTAAGCCAGGTAATACCTTCCATTAAAAAAAAGGTAACCAGTGTGATTGATATAAATAAAAGCCAGTGCATTGTATAAAATATTATTTCAAAAAAGTGCGGAGCAACAAGAAAAACATCATTTGTATCAGAAACAAATTTATAGCAAATTTGTTTCGTTTATTGAATTTTAAATAATGAAAAATACCCAGTAACAAAACACTTACTGTAACCCAGCAAATGTAATTGTATAAAGGAATACTACCATCGCCATTCCATTGCCAGTAGCCCAATTTTACTGCTACTGGTTCTATGAGCCAATCAAATAAAACGGCCAGTGTTGCACCATCTGCAATTAAAGACATCGCCTTTAATACCTGTGGCGGCGTTTTTGTTTCGGTAGAAACCCTTGCAATAATTTTGGCCAGGAAAGTATTTATACAGATACCGCAGCAATACAAGACTATAAACCAGTTTATACCAATTACTAGGGGTACTTTTTGCCACTGAAACCCCAACGCCTTTCCATAGCTATAATCGCCAAATAACAAACCGGTATTTACGCCAATTACTTCTGCCGCAAAGCCAACCATGCAGGTTATTGCTACAAAGAAATAGAAATATTTATTTTTTTCTTTTTGCGTCCACACTAATAAAAGAGCACTTAGCAGCAGGTTAACCGGTGTTGCTTTAATAAAGAAAGTCTTATCGAAAAACAGGATACCTGTTAAACCAATTGAATGAAACAGGATGGCAATAAATGTTGCTATTTGATATCTAGATAATTTGTTTAACAAGATTATTGAATTGGCATTTTATAATCGGATTTGATTAACTCACTTACAATTTTTGCACTTTTTAAACAAAGCGGAATTCCACCTCCCGGATGTACACTGCCGCCGCAAAAATACAATCCTTTGATATTATCCGTAAAATTAGCATGCCTGAAAAAAGCTGCCAGCTTTGAGTTGGAGCTTGTTCCGTATAACGATCCCATGTAAGAAGCGGTTTGTTCCTGTATGAGCAAAGGGTCCAGCACATGCTCTGTAACAATTAAAGGTTCTATATTTTCACCCAATATCCTGCCTAATTTATTGAGCACATTTTTTCTTAACCCAATTTTTAATTGTTCCCAATCCTGCCCGGTATTTGTTGGCGCATTCACCATCACAAACCAATTTTCGTTACCTGCCGGTGCCTGACTACTCTCCATTTTAGCCGTAATGTTGATGTACACTGTAGGATCATCAATCAGCTTTTTGTGGGTGAAAATATTGTCAAATTCTGCTTTGTAATCCTTGCTGAAAAAAATATTGTGCAACTGTAGTTGTGGAAATGATTTATTGATACCCCAGTAAAATATTACAGCGCTGCTGCTACGCTCCTGCCGCAATATTCTTTTTGTTGCATTTGTATCACCTAATAAATTTTTGCAGGTAAAATAAGCATCTACATTGCTGACTACTACCGCTGCCAGTTTACTTTCGTCATTTACCATCACTCCTCTTACTACACCATCCTGGTGTAGTATCTGCTGCACAGGCCTGTTAAAATAAAACTGAACTCCCTTTTTAACAGCAAGGCTGTACAACGCGTTAGTAATACTGATCATGCCTCCCTTTGGATAAAAAGTTCCCTGGTTCTGCTCAAGATGAGGAATCAAACTCAACATAGAAGGCGCTTTGTAGGGATTGCTGCCATTGTAGGTTGCAAAGCGATTAAACAATTGTGCTGCTTCCGGAGAAGAAAAATGTTTGCTATTGTGCTGGTTTAACGTGTTGAATAAGTAAGCAGGCCGCAGTGCTTTTAAAGCAGGCCATATTCTTTTATTGAACCAGGTTTTTCTTTTATGCAGGGAATTGTTTAAAAATATGGTCCCGATATTATCGTATATTTTTTTAGACTCCTTCAAATATGCCATTAGTTTTTCAGGCTGTTCATTTAATTGTTCCTTAAGTTCCTCTGCAAAAAGTTTTGCATTGGTATAGGCTTGCACCACTTTACCATTTTCATAAAAATATTTACAGGCGATATCTACCGCCTCGTAACTAAAATATGCCTGCATTGGTTCCCGTGCAAGCGTGAATAATTCCACTATGTTTTGAGGCTGCGTAAATAGGGAAGGACCGGCATCAAAAAAAAATCCATTTTTTTGAAAGGCAGATAATTTACCTCCCGGCTGGTCATTTTTTTCATACACTTCTACTGCAAAACCCTGCAGTGCCAAGCGAATTGCTATCGCCATACCACCTACACCACTTCCTATAATGATTGCCTTTTTTGTATGCATATGATAATAAAAAACCGCACCCTTTTAATTCGCATCTTGCAATAGAATATTTTTCCTTTTATTTGAATGAGTATGGCTATACCTGCTTGTTCAGCCAAATAAACGGTGAAAGGCTTTTATTCAAAGTTAGCTTTTAGTAGCAAGATATGTTTGCAGTATTGGAAAAGCAATTTTAAACCATTCTGTATAATTCTGCGGATGAGATTTGAGCGAATCTTCAATCTGATCAAGGGTTTTATAACAATATGCGCTGACTTCTTCCTCGTTTGGAGTAATTGCCCCATCATAGGTACCAATGTACACATGATCAAATTCATGTTCTGTTAATCCGTTGCCGAAAGATGCTTTGTAAATAAAATAAAATGCTTTTTCCAACGAAGTAGTAAACCCCATTTCTTCCAGTAACCTTTTAGTTGCGGCTGGCAAAGTTGCTTGCCTGGGTTCGGGATGACTGCAGCAGGCATTGGTCCATAACCCGGGACTGTGGTATTTTATATCAGCTCTTTTCTGCAACAACATTTCACCCTTGCTATTGAAAATAAAAACGCTGAAAGCCCTATGCAAAAGGGCCTTTTGATGAACTTCCATTTTTTCCATTGTGCCCGTGGGCACATCGTTCCCGTCTACTAAAATAACATCCATGATTTTCGGATCTTTATAAAATATTAAACTGGCTTCTTACACCCGCCTTGGCAACTATAAACAACTTGCTGTAATTAGGAATACGTATACGTTGTTCCAGAATGTTTGCAGGGGCCGTTTGTTTTATTTTCTTAAACAATGATAAATAATATTTGTAGGCAACGTATACTCCAAATCTTGCCTTAATGGGTAACTCAACAATACCTTTATATGCGCCCGCAAAATCATTTGTTATCTCTTCTTCAATCTGGTGCTTCATTGCCGGGGTAAAATTTGTAAAGTCTACTTCAGGAAAATAAGTTCTGCTTAATTGTTCATAATCTGCCTTTACATCCCTTAAAAAATTAACTTTCTGAAAGGCTGCCCCCAGCAATTGTGCTGAGGGTTTTAATTTTTCGTACATTATTTTATCCCCTTCACAAAAAACATACAGGCACATTAAACCTACCACTTCAGCACTTCCATAAATATATTCTTTATATCCATCACAGTCGTATGTTGCTTTAC
>JAYWAU010000300.1:0-4245 GCA_043782265.1 Ferruginibacter sp.
GTCCGGGTATTGTATTCTGCAATGCCAGCGACTTGTTATAATAATTTACCGGATTGAGATAACTCAAAAACCAGGTATTAAACAAGGGTGCATTACCTGATTGGCTGGGGGTAGAAGTAGATAAACTTAGCTTCACCTGTTTCCAGTCTATGCCGGTTGTTTGAAATATTTTAGACCGGTAAATTAATTTTAAAGGTGCAGTAATATTTTCTGCACGAAGATCATAAAACGGCACCCAGTATGCATTTTGAGTGATGTAGGAAATGGTGAAATCGTATTTACCGGCAATTGCACAGTTCAGTTGCAATATTAATTTACCTGATGACCGGGTGTTTTTCTTTTGCTCTTCAGCTATCTGTTCATTTAATTTTTCAAGCTGCTCACCCAGCTTTGTTTGCCTTTGATGTAAGCTGGCCAACTCATTTTGTAATTCGGTTGATTTGGTTTTGTAATACTCCATCAGCTTCATTAACTCTGCTACGCTTAAGCCTGTTTGCGTGCCTTTAATTTCTTTATTGGCTTTTAATACGCTCAGCAATTCATTTGTAATATTGATGGCTGTTTTTGTTCTTTCCAGGTTACTGTTTACCCTTTCAACAGAATCATCGAGTAACCGGATGGCAAGTGTTTTTATTTCATCTTTTAAATAATCTGTGCTAAACTCAACACCCATAACGGTTACATTACCGTTGCAATTTACCTGAATGCTGCTGGCATCAAGGGCGTTGCTGATGCCTTCAATAATAAGTTCGTTGTTACCGTTTGTTAGTTGCGCTTTTGCATGGTGGTTCATTTCAGCACCCACCCTATAAACGTTTACAGCATTAAGAGTGGCTTTAACTGTATTGCCATTGTCGTCTTTTGCAGTAGCAGAGATTATGCAAAGGAGAGTACATACAAAGAAGATAATTTTTTTCATATTGATCTGTTTTTTTTGAACAGATGCAATGATGAAATGGATTACATAAAGAGCAGAAAATGTTTCAAATTAATACAGGTATAAAAAATCCTTCCCCGATAAAGGAGAAGGATTATAAATAACTTCTCAGTTAATTACTTTGCTCCGTATCTTTTTTCTTTGCAATTTCTTCGAGCAATTTTAACCCCAGCAAACCGCTGATAGGCCCATTGGCGCCATCGCCTCCGCCGCCAATTAAAATATCGGGCATTATTTTTATATTTTGTGTACCGATGGCTTCCATTACTTTTAATTGCGTAAAGTTATTGCCACCCATTGCTTCAACAGATAGTTTGTATGATTCTGCATTTGATTTACCAATGGCCAGGATCTTCTCCGCTTCTGCATTACCGGTTAAGGTAATTTGTTCAGCATTTGCCCTAGCCAGCAATTCAATCTGCTCTGCATTTGCCTTTGCCAATACACGTATTTTTTCTGCATCCCCATTCGCCAAAAGTCTTAACCTGTCAGCTTCTGCAGTAGATTGCAATCGCACACTATTGGCTTCACCGGTAGCTTTTTTTACAGAGGCATCAGCAATACGTTCTGCAATCAACACTCCCTGATCGGCTTTTACAATTTCCTTTTGTATGTCTGCAATGGCCGTTTCCTTTTCCAGTGTTTGTCTTGTTTCCTGTGCCTTCATTTCTGTTTCGTAAGTCACTTTTTGTTCCTCTGCAATCTTACGGTCGGTCAATGTTTTCATTAAACTTTCAGGTGGCACAATATCACCAATCAGGGTATCCACGCCATTCACATTGTACTGATCCAGCACCCTGCCAATATGCAACCTTGCAGATTCCTGGCGTTCCTTACGGGTACCTAAAAACGCAATTACATCACTATCCTGTGCACTGTTACGGAAATAGTTACCAATGGTTGGTTCCAATACCTGGCTTACCAGGTTGTTCATGTTACCAAAACGGGCTATTACTTTTGGCGCTTCTGTAGTTGGAATATGTATGATTTGCGATACGTCCAAATTAAAAGGGAAACCATCTTTACTTCGCACTGTAATGGTAGATAAATGTTTATCCAGCTGGTGGCTTTCGCTTCTTGCATTAGCCCAGTTCAACACCAGGTTGGTGGTAGGCACCAATTCTACTTTCATGATGAAAGGATTGATGGGATATTTACCAGGGCCTAACGGCTCAGCCCAAACGCCTTTACTTCCCCTTGCCACAATATTGCCGTGTTTAAATTCTACTCCACTCAGGTCAACACCTTCGTTACCTACATAACTTATTACCACACCAACATGGCCAATAGCTATCTCTGTCATGCTTACCATTTCTACTTTTGTAAACCATGGATTTAAAAAATAAGTACCCGCCAATATCACCTGTTCCTGCAAACCTTTGTAGCCACCGTTGTTCATGAATATATCTACATCCTGAAATTTGTTATGGCCTTCCACAATCTTACCTGCAATCTGTCCTTCATCTAATGGCTTACCTTCCTGGGTTGTTACAACCCCCACCGCATTATCAGGTATGCTCGTCATATCCGTCATTTCTACACTAAATAAAAAAGTGTTGATACGATACGAACCCGGTGCAATAATAGCTGTCTGTCGGCCCTTACGTCCACCATTTTTTAAAAAAGCTACAGCATCCTGAAAGCTGTCGCAATCTACTTTGCGTCCAAGAATTGAACCTGTTTCCAACTCTGCACCGTCTTTAGCCAATATCAATCCCAGCTGCCCCGTTGGGATAACAATAAAGGGCTGAAACGTAATGTCGTACTGCCATATCCATTTGCCAAAATATAAACCGGGAGGTAATGTTTGTGCCTGAAAACCAGCCTCGCCTTCTGAAGCTACAATACGGCCTTCTGGCAATTGTTGTTTACCAAATAGCACAAATTTTTTAGTTACTAATCCAATTCTGTCTTCTGGCACTATTACAACACCAAAGAATATGCGAAGAATAAATTTGTACAAAATAAGTACGAATAAAGGGATACCAATAATCAATCCCCATTTGATTAGCTCGTGCGTTTCCATGTTAGTTTTAGGTTTAAAAATGAATGTAAAATATATAGTGGTATAATGATCAAAAAGATGTCCACCACTGATGAACAAAATAGTAAATGGTGAAAATATGATTGCTCAACAGTGAATTATTAAATATTCACTATTGCCATTCTCAATTACTTTTTCCTGGAGGTGGAGTGTTGAAATTAGTAAGAATAAAATCGCTTAAATAGAAGATGACCTTCCTGGTGTGGGGTTTCATTGTAGTTGTTATTGCTGATGTAAAGATTGTACAAAGCAAACAAATACAATATGGAAATATGGACAAGTGGTAAACCGGAATACTAACTGAAGGATTTATTTTAAAGCGATCTTTACAACTGGTAAAAGTTGATTTGCCCAAATTGCATATTCAATGCCGGAAGGATGTAAACCATCGGTAGCAATCAACGAGGCGTTTGTTGCAGCCATTCTTGTAAAACCTGTAATGTCAATATAATTCACGGCAGCCTGCATTGCTATTTTTTTATTGATGGCATTGAATTCATCAATCTCTTTTGCAATCAAAGCTTTGTCGCTGCCGCTGGCATAGGGCGTAACGCTGTAATCAGGGATAGATAAAACAATTACTCTTTTTTTATTATTACCTGCATATTGTATGGCCTTATTTAGCAGTATCAAAAACTCGTCTGTATATTCCTCCTGTGTTCTGTGCTGGTACTGGTTATTTACACCAATCAATAATGTCACAATATCATAAGTGGGTTTTACAGGTACTTCATAAGCAAGTGAACTTAATAAATTACCGGTAGTCCAACCAGTACGGGCAATAATTTCAGGACCATTAAAATTAATTCCGTCCTTATTTAATAAGGTGGTTGTTTGCACCGGAAACCTTTCTGCCTCAGTTACTGATTGGCCGATTGTATAGGAATCACCCAGGGCTAAAAAAGATTTCGGTGGTGTTGTATCCTTAACTACAGGTATAACCGGCGGTGTATATGTATTGGTTGGCGTGCTTACCATATAATCATCTTTGGTACATGATATAAGTGTATACAATATGGAAAGAGATACTACAATTAATTTATACATGTTCTAATAAACGAATTTACCATACTATTGGTTCATCCGTTTAAAAAAAGTGCATTTAAAATTATCGCTTTAATTTAAAGGTTGGCAGCCTTTGCGATAATGTCAGATACTCTTATAAAAAAAGCCTCTAAAAATAGACTGAACCCAAAAGGTTAGACAAATTTAAAATTAATTTTGATAATGATGAGCTCGATATTGTATCGGGCTCATTGCTTTT
>JAYWAU010000301.1:0-11663 GCA_043782265.1 Ferruginibacter sp.
TTTGGTGAAAAGGGTAGAAAAAATGATGGCAATACCGCTTTTGATGTGGCAGAATACAGCCGTTTTGAAGTAGAGCGCATTGGTCGCAAAGCTTTTGAAGCAGCAAGAACAAGACGCAAAAAATTATGCTCTGTTGACAAAGCAAATGTATTGGAGACAAGCCGTTTGTGGCGTGAAGAAATTCAGAAACTGGCATTGGAATATACCGATGTAGAAGTGGAATACCAGTTTGTGGATTCCACCGCAATGATGTTGATTAAAGATCCAAGGCGTTTTGATGTGGTGGTAACAGCAAATTTATTTGGTGATATATTGACTGATGAAGCATCTCAGATTGCAGGTTCTATGGGCATGCTGGCATCAGCATCAATTGGTGATGGTACCGGTGTGTATGAACCCATCCACGGGTCGGCACATGATATTACCGGAAAAGGGATTGCCAATCCACTGGCATCCATTCTTTCTGCAGCGTTGTTATTAGATATTTCCTTTGGTATGAAAGGAGAATCTGAATTGGTGATCAGTGCAGTTGACCAGGTATTAAAAGCCGGCTATCGTACCATTGATATTGCAGACAAGACCACCGCTAAAGAAAATATTTTAGGTACCGAAGCCATGGGCGAGCAGGTATTGAAGTTTTTATAAAATACTAATACAATTTGTTGAAACGGGTTTATTATAAAACACTAAAGCCGTTTTTATAAGCTGAATTAATGACTAACTGATTTGGTAAAATAAGTGCTGTCGGGAGTTTTTATTGCTTTAAGAAAATCAGCTAAATCTGAAACAAAATTTACAGGATCAAAGGAATGAATATTGTGTTCCGTATTTTTATAAGACACATATTTGATTCTATCGGGGTGTTGCTTTTGCAACGCTATATTTTCTTTTTCAAAGGGGAAAGGATCATTTTCTCCAAATGGATCAAGTATCAAAACAGGTACATTTAAATTGCGGTAGACAATTTTTGGTTCTATCATTGCCATAGATTCTCCGAATAATGATGCCCGTGTGGTATGATGAACAAGGTCTCTGTATTGATTGCTATCTGCCATATTAAACAGCGCCATAAGACCGGGACATATCGACCATTTACCTGTTCTCATTTTTGTTATCCAGGCTAAAATTTCGAATTGACTGCCCCTGTCAGACGTGTCGTAAATACTTACATAGGCTTCAAACTGGTTATCAAAATAATTTTCTTTCGGAATATTTTTATGAAAGCTATTTATCCTGTTATCAAGTTCAGGCTTGCTCAATTTGTGAAAATAGGTATTGGAAGAAACCGAACCTCCATCTTCAAGTACCAGGCCAAGTACCCTCCCAGGATAAGCATCATAAAATGCAGTACTGATATAGCCCCCTCTTGAAAACCCGCCAACTACAGCTTTCTTAATTTTAAGTGAATCCAGTAAAACTTTAATGTCATCCGCAACATGGTAAAGCGAAACTTCGTTCATTGGTATGGGCGTTTGTCCGTGCCCGTAATAATCAATGGCAATCACATAATAACCTGCATCCGTCAGCCTGTTGGCTATTTGTTTTAATTCATAACCATTGGTCAAACTTCCATGTACCCAAATTAAAGGAGTGCCAGTTGCCTTTCCCCAGGTTAGATAATGCATTAATACATTGCTGGTTTGCACAAACCTGCCATGTTCTTTTTCGTATAAGCCAAATTCCTTTTTGGCTGCATCAAACCTATTGCTCAGATAGTTGATATCAGCAACGGGTGCATTGTTTTGACCTCTTAAAATACTGACAAATAAAAATGGTAACAGGAAAAATAAAATCAATTTCATAATAATTGCTGTATAAATTAGTGCAATAATAACTGTAGGCACAAAAGGCTGAATAGTTATTTATCCTTTGGTTGATTTTCTTACAACAAGCATTGAAGGAATAACAATGTTTTCACTTGCGGGTTCAATATTCTTTCTTACCAAAGCCTTTACCAGCAAAGCTGTTGCGGTTTTGCCTATTTCAAATGCAGGCTGTGTAATGGTAGTTAGTGGCGGGTTTAAAAACGACGCTGTATCCAGGTTTGAAAAACCAATCACCTGTACATCACCCGGTATGTTTAGCTGAAGTTCTTCACAAGCCTGGTAAACGGGAAGGGCCAGTTTTTCGACAGAAGCAACAATTCCATCCGGTCTTTTTGCAGCTGTTAATTTTCTTTTTAAAAGTAGGTAATCTTTTACAGCATCATTTTGAAAAGCTATAATATTTTTGTCTGTAAATTTTAAACCATTGTCCAGTAAAGCATTTTTATACCCTTCCAACCTTTTGCCTGAGATGGACAGTGTATTTAAAAATGATAAAAATAGCATGTTGCGGCAACCATTTTTAATAAGATGTTCAGTTGCCAGGTAGGCACTTTCATAATCGTTGGTTACTATCCTGCAGGCTTCAACTTCATCAACCACCCTATCAAAAAATACCAACGGAATACCTTTCTTAATCAATGCATCAATGTGTGCATACTGGCTCGTCTCTCTTGAAACAGATAGCAACACACCATCCACCCTTCCTCCATCAAAATCCTTTAAAATTTTCTTTTCTCTTTCTGCACTTTCATGTGTCAGGTAAATCAGCACGTGATAGCCCTTTTCCTGTGCTATCGATTCAATGCCATTGATGGCTTTTGCAAAAAAACTATCGACCACTTCAGGTATTACCACGCCGATTGTTTTACTTTTCCTGCTTCCCAAACTACTGGCATAGGGGTTGGGTACATAGTTCAGTTTTTCGGCCAGCGCATTTACTCTTTGCTTTGTTGTTTCACTGATCTCGTGGCTATCCCTGATGGCCTTTGAAATAGTTGAAACAGAAAGGCCGAGTTCTTTGGCCAGCATTTTTATGGTGAGGTTATTTCTTTTCTGTTTCATATTTTAAAAGCAGAAAGCTACACAAAATTTATGTTTTCAACGAAACCGGTTTCGTAAATAAAACTGTCTTTAATTTACTAACATACCTTTAAAATGTTCATATTAGCAGAACGAAATTTTTATTTTCCATTAAATGCCTGCACATATGTTACCTTCTACAGATGAATTAAACCAAAGTGCTATCAATCCTTTAAAAAGTTTAGATGTGTGGGAAGACGATGTACTGGAACGATATCCAGATCCGGCTTCCATTGCAAGTGATAAATCAACAGAAGCATACCGCAATTACGATAGCCCTGAAAGAGACACTGTACGTGAATTTTACAGGCTCAACCACACCTACCAGAGTTATGATTTCGTGCTGAATAAGAAGGCGAGTTTTTTAAAATTTGATAAAAAAGAAATGCCTGTTTGGGATGCCTTTCAATTCTTAAATCAACTGGTAGATGATTCAGACCCCGATACTGATCTTGACCAGTTTCAGCATTTGTTGCAAACTTCAGAAGCCATCCGCAGAGATGGTCATCCGGATTGGATGGTAATGGTTGGACTGTTGCACGATATGGGAAAAGTATTGTGTCTTTTTGGTGAACCACAATGGGCCGTAGTGGGTGATACCTTTCCTGTAGGTTGCGCCTTTTCAGACAAAATAGTGTATCCCGAATATTTTAAAAACAGTCCTGATTTTGACGATGAACGTTACAACACAAAATATGGTGTATACTCACCTAATTGTGGTTTAGATAATGTGCATCTATCCTGGGGGCACGATGAATATATTTACCAGATAGCAAAAGACTATTTGCCCGAACAAGGTTTGTACATGCTGCGGTATCATTCTTTTTACGCACAGCACCGTGAACATGCTTATGACTACCTGATGAACGAACACGACCATGAAATGTTTAAATGGGTAAACCTTTTCAATCCCTACGATTTATATTCAAAAAATCCAACCCCGCCGAACTGGAACGAATTAAAACCATATTACGAAACGCTGGTAAAAAAGTATTTGCCTGCCAACCTGAAATTTTAACAAGAAGAATCATAGTTTTAGCGCCTTCGTTTTTTATTTAATATCCTGCTTCTGTATCTTGTTTCACGGGTAATAACTTTATGTTAATACCGGCTGTATAAAAACTACCACATTTGATAGTAAGAATGTGGTAGTTTATTGATTATGACATTTATGAAACCATGTGTTGTTTGTAACCTGCGATTTTTACTTATCTTGAATTTTAATAAATCTAAAAATTGCTGATGAATAGATTGCAGACTGCCGACTACATTGTTTTTTTTATTTACTTTATCGCAGTATCCTCTTACGGTTACTATATCTACCACAAAAAGAAATCAGTCACTACCAGTTCAAAAGATTTTTTTCTTGCAGAAGGTTCGCTTACCTGGTGGGCAATTGGTGCTTCATTGATAGCCTCCAATATTTCAGCAGAACATTTTATTGGGATGTCGGGCTCGGGTTTCGCACTGGGGCTTGCAATTTCTACCTATGAATGGATGGCCGCGGCTACATTGATTATCGTGGCTATATTTATTATCCCGGTGTATCTTAAAAATAAAATATACACCATGCCGCAATTTTTATCAATGCGGTACAATGATAATGTTAGTACCATCATGGCGATATTCTGGTTGCTGGTGTATGTATTTGTAAATCTTACTTCTATTATTTACCTGGGGGCGCTTGCCATTTCTTCTATTTCGACCGTTAGTTTTGAATGGAGTATCGTGGGACTTGTAGTTTTTTCTTTGGTGGTAACATTGGGCGGCATGAAGGTGATAGGATACACGGATGTGGTACAGGTAGTAGTATTGATTTTGGGCGGATTGGTAACAACTTACTTGGCGCTTTCTTTACTGTCAGAAGAATATGGTTTTGGAAAAGATATTTTTAAAGGACTTTCAATTTTACGAAAAGAAGCCCCGGAACATTTTCACATGATATTTGATTCGTCGAATAAATACTATAAAGAGTTACCCGGCCTTTCGGTGTTAATTGGTGGTATGCTGGTAAACAACCTGGCTTATTGGGGATGTAACCAATACATTGTGCAACGTGCGCTGGGCGCCGATTTGGTGACCGCAAGAAAAGGAATTTTATTTGCGGCATTCTTAAAATTGCTTGTTCCGGTTATAGCCGTGTTGCCGGGTATAGTGATGTACGTGTTGCATAACAAAGGAATGTTTCAGCATGAGATGAGTGATGCTGCAGGAATAATAAAACCTGATCATGCGTATCCAACATTAATGAATTTGTTACCCGCCGGTTTAAAGGGTATAGCCTTTGCCGCATTGACCGCTGCTGTGGTTGCATCACTGGCAGGCAAGGCCAATAGTATCTCCACTATTTTTTCGCTGGATATTTATAAAAAATATTTTAATAAAGAAGCATCAGAAAGAAAAATGGTACTGGTAGGAAGATGGGTGGTGGTGATTGCCATGGTAATAGCCGGCATTGTAACCCCGGCATTAAAATCTTTAGACCAGGCTTACCAGTTTATACAGGAATATGTAGGGTTTATTTCTCCGGGTGTGCTGGCCATTTTTTTGCTGGGATTTTTCTGGAAGCGTACGACTGCTCCGGCTGCGATGGCAGGTGCTTTGCTGACCATTCCCATTTCAACAGTCCTGAAGTTTTTACCGGTTTGGACAGGTGGTAGTTTTCCTGACTTCGCTTTTTTAAACAGGATGGTGATTACGTTTGTAACCATTGTTGTGGTAATGATTGCGATGAGCCTTATCAATCCTAAAAAAGAAAATGATACACATGTTATTGAAGTGGATACTTCCATGTTTAAGATTACACCGGGCTTTGCTTTCGGCTCTATTATTATTCTGGGGATATTGGCCGCATTGTACACCGTTTTTTGGTAACAAAAAATAATGGTGCAAGAAGAATAATTGTTTGATGCCATCAATTATTTTTCAATGCCTTTGAGTTAAGGTCTTTTTATTGCCGTTAAGCCGTTTTTAAAATTTTAATCACACTAAGCCGAAGAAAAAAACGTCTTAACGCCTTAACGGCATTGAATTATTTTCAGCCGTGGACAGTCCCCACCCGCCAGTTGAAGTCTGTTAACTAGACAGCATTGAATTATTTTTATTGAATGTGGAAAGTATAAATGGTAAACAAAAAATGAAATGGTTCCATTAACTTGTAGCTCAATTTGAAAATACATCAGCATAAAATTTTTCATACTTAAATTAAAAAACAACATAGTAAATCATGAAAAAGAAAACTGTCGTTCAGGATTCCCGGCGTAAGTTTATCCGCAATACAGCGTTGACTGCGGCCGGATTTTTTATTGTACCACGCCATGTACTGGGCCGTGGTTTTGTTGCACCCAGTGACCGTTTGATAGTGGCAGGCATTGGTGCCGGTGGAAAAGGTTCCAGTGATATTGAAAATTTCTTTAAAAGCGGAAAGGCAGACATTGGTTTTTTATGCGATGTAGATGACCGGCAGGCTGCTGAAACACGCAAGAAATTTCCTAAAGCAAAATACTATAAAGACTTCAGGGAGATGCTGGCTAAAGAAAGTAAATCATTTGATGCGGTTTCTGTTTCTATACCCGATCACCAGCACGGTGTTGCAGCAATGGCGGCTATGCAATTGAACAAACACGTGTATGTGCAAAAGCCTCTTACGCATGATATTTATGAAGCCCGTAAATTGACCGAGGCAGCACACAAGTATAAAGTGGTAACGCAAATGGGTAACCAGGGTTCTTCAGGCAATGGTGTTCGTCAGTTGCAGGATTGGTTCAATGCAGGATTGATTGGCGATGTGCATACCATCTATTGTTATACCGACAGGCCTATCTGGCCACAGGGTGTGCCAAATCCAACAAACAGTTCTCCAATACCGGCCGGACTTGATTTTGATCTGTGGTTGGGTACTGCTCCAAAGAGAGAATATTTCGAAGGCATATTACCATTTAACTGGAGAGGCTGGTGGGATTATGGTACCGGTGCCCTGGGTGATATGGCCTGTCATATTATGGCGCCTGCTTTTGCTGTTTGTAATTTGGGTTATCCTACAAGTGCTGAATGCAGTGTAGCTACAAAATATATTGAAAACTGGAACAAGGCTTACTATCCTGAAAGTGGCCCGATCGCCTCACATATTACCCTGACTTTTAAGGGGAAGAACGGCAAGCCGGATGTGCAGCTTCATTGGATGGATGGTGGCATACAGCCAACCAGACCGGAAGAACTGGGACCAAATGAAGAAATGGGAGATGGTGGAAATGGTGTTATTTTTCTTGGTACAAAAGAAAAAATGATGGCGGGTACTTACGGTGTCAATCCTCAATTGTTGCCAACATCAAAAACAAAAGAAACTAAAGTACCACAAACTGTAGCCCGTGTAAAAGACGGAGAAGATGGTCACTATGCAGCATGGGTAGAAGCAGCGATAGCAGGTTATGGCAGCGAAAAGGCCAAGAACCTCAGTTCGCATTTTGATATTGCCGGCCCGCTTACAGAGAGTGTATTGATGGGCAATCTTGCCATCCGTAGTTACGACATCCGCAAACCAAAAGGAAAGGATGATTTTGATTACCCCGGTCGTTTTATCAAATTGCTTTGGGATGGACCAAATATGAAGATCACTAATTTTGATGAAGCCAATCAATTCGTAAAACGTAATTACAGGGATGGCTGGAGTTTGTAATAATAAAATATATCCGGCTTTGATCAGTCTTACTTTCAATTGCTGGTAAATACATAATGATAAAAATAAAAGAAGGAGTTATTGTTATGATAGCTCCTTCTTTTATTTACTGAAAACGGTAATACCCAGGGGCTTCAAACTTTAGCAGCATAATTTGTTACAAAACATGGATAAAAGAATGACCAACCTTCACTCGGTCTCTGTGGTTCCTGATGTTACCGAATAATCAGCGGTACAATCACATTAGTAATGTGTTAAGCAGATTTGGGTAACTTGCAAAATTATTAGCCTGCCTCGGAGGTTTAAATTATAACTAAACTATTATGCAAAAAGCAGCAATACTGAACGAAGTTTTGGATGGATTAATGAGTCGTTATAAAGAAAGAGTGCCCAATGTGGCAGAAGTAATAGCAGCCATGATACAGGAGGGTGTAATAAATAATGCAGCTGAAATTGAAAATGATCACATCGCTTTTAGAACCATCGGCGTACCTTTTTTGGGCATGCAATCGCTCGAGAAAATATTTTTATATTATGGGTACGAACGGAAAGATTTTTTTCACTTTGAAAATAAGAAGCTTGATGCGTATTGGTATGCTCCACCAGCACCACAATACCCAAGAATCTTTCTAAGTGAATTAAGAGTTACCGATTTATCCAAACAGGCACAGGAATTTATCACCAACTATACAAGTGAAGTAAAGGCAGATCCGGTTGATTCGTTGGATTTAAACGATGGTGCAGCAGTTACTGATTTTTTACATAGTGCTCTTTGGCGTAAACCATTATTGCAGGATTATCTTGCTCTTGCTAAAGAAAGTGAGTATGCAGCCTGGGTAATTTATAACAGGTATTACCTGAATCATTTTACAGTAAGTGTGCATAACCTTAAAGAAGGATACAATACAATACCCTTTTTTAATGAGTTTTTAGAACGCAATGGATTTGTATTAAATGATGCCGGAGGAAAGTATAAAACCAGCCCTGATGGCTTACTACTGCAGAGTTCTACAGTTGCAAAAATGATTGATGCTGAATTTGCGAATGGAGAACACCACGTTATTTCGGGCTCCTATGTGGAGTTTGCCGAAAGAAAAATTTTGCCATCATTTACTCACCTGCCTTTGAATGCAATAACACGTAACCAGCGCCGGGAAGGTTTTGAAGCAGGGAATGCGGATAAAATTTTTGAAAGTACTTACTCTTCTCAGACAGATAAATTATAGTTTTTGGTTTCGAATGTTTTATAAATTTTTGGTACACTTAATTAAGCATCTATTTACTTTTTTTAGTTTTTGTTTCAGAAAGGAAAGTTATGAACAATGAAAAAGTTATTTTAAAAGAAATATAATTCTTTAAAGTATTTAATTCTGCTACCTGGAATTAGTAATTTCCAAAATCCATCTTTACTAATTATTTGTTTACTCAATAATCTTAAATAGTCAGTAATTGTCCGATATACAAATGCATAAAAAAAGAGGAAAATACAAAACCATAAATTATCAATTGCTTTTGTCATTACTAGAAATGTTAGTAAGCATAACGGAGCAAATATTGCAATATAGTAAAGGAGTGTATTTCTCATCAATGTAAATTAAGAATATTTTTTAGTTATTATTAATTTGAATGATTGAAAGTATTGCCGGTTTATTATTTTATAAAGGATTCAAATTCTTCTTGTAATCAACAAATTTTTGACTAGTCGCAGAGCTTTATAGATTCTGTATTTCTATTGCTAAACTGAAGTTTATTAATTTTACCTGCCTTGTTGTAGTATAAAATTAGGATACCATATTTGGTTTGAAAAGCATCCCAGCTTACGTCTCTTATTTTAGGATTGCCAAGCTGACTAAACAAACTGTTGCGACTGGCACCCATCAGGGGCATACTTAGCTTGCCCTTAAAATGTTCGCCTACTTCTATATAATCCCTTTCTGTGTAAAAATAGATATCCTTGTCTTTGTAAAAAACACCGCCGCAGGTGCTGCCATTGGTTTCTTCTTTGGCACTGCTAAAACAAGGGAATTTTTTTTCTATTTCAGTCATTCCGGAGTAAGTAAACAAACTTTCATTTACAGTTCCTTCGAGTACATCAACTATAAAAGTTGGGCAAATAGGAGTTACTTTAAGTTGGGCAAAGGAAAGATGGATGCTAAAAACACCGGCAAACATAATAAGGATAATTTTCATATTGATTGGTTTTAATAGTGGAAATTTATTTAACAGCAATTGTTAAGCAAATTTCCTGCTACAAATCATTTTTTGAAAAATTATTTTTTGTTTGAGCGGTAAACTAACTAAGGCCTAAATTGTTAGAAGCGGCTTTTTCTAAAGTAACAAATAAGCAATATGCCTTATCATATTTCCTAGTATTGCTTCCTTGTGACCATTATTAGCACAGATTACTGAATTAACGAATAGCACAATGCCGCCAACAAACTGCCTATAACAGGCCCTGCAATGGGAATCCAGCTGTACTTCCAGTTACTGCCTTCTTTATCTTTTATAGGCAAAAGCGCATGCATTATCCTGGGGCCTAAATCTCTTGCCGGGTTAATGGCATAGCCGGTGGCACCACCTAAGCTAACGCCAATTGCCAAAACCAAAAAGGCCACGGGTAAAGCGGATAAAGAACCTAAGCTGTCTTTTGAAGATACTATAAAGAGTGCTCCTAATATCAATACAAATGTTCCAATGATTTCAGATAAAAGATTGTCGATGGTACTTGGAATGGCTGGAGCAGTACAAAATACCGCCCGCTTTGAGTTAGCATCAGTCGTTGCATCAAAATGTTTGCGGTACATTACCCATACTAAAAATGACCCAATCATGGCACCCAATAATTGTGCAGTAATATACAAGGGTACTTTGGCCCAATCAAATTTTCCCAATGCGGCCAAACCAATGGTCACAGCCGGATTTAGATGTCCTCCACTAACAGACCCTGCAACATACACTCCCACAAAAACGCCCATTGCCCAACCAAAAGTAATTACTATCAGCCCACTATTGTTACCATAGGTTTTGTTTAGCACCACGTTGGCAACAACGCCATCGCCTAAAAGAATCAATAATGCAGTACCCAGAAGTTCAGCTATAAAAGGAGTCATTTTAAAAGGTTTTTTGGTTTATAGAATTGGTGATTTAAAAAATTAGTGTAGTAAATAATTGTGTGAAAGTGCAGTGAATTGTTTTACCTGTTGCTGTTGCCATTCCTCCGTTTGATTCAGTAGGGGAGCCATTATAGAAGCTACAAGTGAGGCTGCTTCAACAGCCGCTTTTGCATCAAGAAATAATGATCTTGTTCTTCTTGCAAGTACATCTTCCACCGTCATGGCCATTTCGTTTTGTACTGCCCACACTACGGTTGCTTTTGAGTAGGGTAAAGCCGGGTGTATTTTTTCCTGTAAGTATGGTTGTTCAATTATTAACTGGTTTATTTTTTTTGCATCACTGCCGTAAATACTTAATACATCTTCAATGTTTGCATTATCTTGAAATCCATGAATGGGTAAGGTTGCTGTAACGCAACCGTGCTTGGGTAGTTTGCAGGCAAAGGCAGCATTGTCAACAGCGTGTTTACCCATTGTGCGGTAAGTTGTCCATTTACCACCGGTGATAGTAACAAGGCCGCTTTCAGAAATAATAGTGGTGTGATCTCGTGGCAGGATAGAAGTAGATTTTTTACCTTTCACTTTTATCAATGGTCTTAGTCCTGCATACACCGTATTAATATCCTTGTATTCAATCTTCGAACTAAGATATCGGTTGGAGTGGTGAATGATAAAATCAATTTCTTCCTGCAATGCTTTCGGTTCTAAAGCAATATCATTAATAGGAGTATCTGTAGTACCCAAAATAACTTTATCATGCCAGGGCACTGCAAACAAAACTCTGCCATCATCAGTTTTGGGTATCATCAAAGCCTGTTTGCCAGGGAAGAATTTTTCATCAACAACAATATGAACACCCTGCGATGGAGACACAATCGGTTGGTGATTTGGATCATCCATCTCAATTACTTTGTCAGTAAAAACACCCGTTGCATTGATAACAGCTTTGCTGCTGATAGAATATTTTTT
>JAYWAU010000302.1:0-4232 GCA_043782265.1 Ferruginibacter sp.
AACCCCAATCATTTACTATATTTATTGCCTGATAATAAGTTTTACCTAAACTCCATTGTATGAAAAAAATGAGATTATTATTTGTTCTTTCTGTGATAGTTTTTTTTACCGAACAAATAAATGCCCAAACTACTTTTCCGGTAAATGATGTCGCCAATCCTAAAGAAGGTTGCTATGCATTTACCAATGCAACCATTGTTACCAATGCACAAACTACGTTACAAAACGCTATAATGGTTATACGAAAAGGTAAAATTGAGGCCATTGACACCAAACTAACTTTACCAAAAGATGCAGTGATAGTAGATTGTAACGGAAAATATATTTATCCTTCGTTTATTGATATGTATTCAGATTATGGAAGTGAAACAGCACAAAAAAGTGGCGGCGGTCAACGGGGGCAATCTCAATTTTTATCCACTACAAAAGGAGCCTATGGATGGAACCAGGCCATCAGGTCGGAAAATGATGCAGCTACCTCATTTGCTGTAAATGATACTAAAGCAAAAGACTTGCGTGCAATTGGTTTTGGTACCGTATTAACACACCAGATGGATGGTATCTCAAGAGGTACCGGTGCTGTTGTAACACTTGCAAATGAAAAAGAAAATTTAGTGATGCTGAAAGAAAAGGCTTCAGCTAATTATTCATTTAATAAGGGAAGTTCCACACAGGATTATCCTACATCGCTGATGGGTAGTATTGCCTTACTAAGACAAAATTTTTTGGATGCACAATGGTATAAAACAAAACCTGCCGGAGAGGGAACTAACCTGTCATTGCAGGCATTTTTAGATAACCAGTTGTTACCACAGATTTTTGAAAGCAGTGATAAGTGGAGCGACCTTAGAGCAGATAAGATTGGGGATGAGTTTGGTGTTCAATTTATCATTCGTGCTGCCGGTAATGAGTACCAGCGTATCAGTGAAGTAAAGTCAACCAATGCATCATTTATTGTTCCCTTAAATTTTCCACAAGCGATGGATGTAGAAGATCCTACAGATGCAAGATTTGTAGCACTGGCAGATATGAAGCATTGGGAAATGGCACCTGCCAACCCCGCTGCATTTGAAAAAGCGAATATTAATTTTGCGCTAACAGCCAACGGATTAAAAGAAACCGGTTCTTTTTTCAGTAACCTGCGTAAGGCAATACAGTTAGGTTTAAGCGAACAAAAAGCATTAAAAGCATTAACTGAAACACCGGCCACTTTGTTAGGGATGTACGATAAAGTTGGTAGTCTTGAAACAGGTAAAATTGCCAACTTCTTAATTACCTCGGCACCCATTTTTTCTGAAAAAACTATTGTATATCAAAATTGGATACAGGGCAATAAATATACCTTGATGGATGATGGATGGAAAGATATCAGGGGTAATTATAATTTAGTAATCAATAACACCCCCCACACATTATCTGTAACAGGAGATATATCAAAACCATCTGCTGAAATTATTGGAACTGATACAACCAAGGTTGATCTTAAAATAAAAGATAAACTGGTGCTGATGGTAATCAATTATAAAAAAGACAGTGCCAACGCTGCAAGATTAAGTGGTGTAATTAGTGAAGATGAGTGGAGTGGAACAGGTGAAACTATTGGGGGGAAAAAATTGTCATGGACAGCAGTAAAAGCCGGTAGCCAGGTGTTGGCTGCTGACACAACAGGCAAGAAAAAGAAAGATGGGGTTGCTGCTATCGGCGGTGAAGTTACATACCCGTTTAATGGCTACGGTTTTACAACCACGCCAATGCAGCAAAATATCCTGATAAAGAATGCCACCGTTTGGACCAATGAAAAAGAAGGGGAGTTAACCAATACAGATGTATTAATTAAGAACGGAAAAATAGCGGCTATTGGTAAAAATCTATCCGACGTGGCTGCAAAAATAATAGATGGTACGGGTAAACATTTGTCGCCAGGGATTATTGATGAGCATTCACATATTGCAGGCACGGGCGGCATCAATGAATGTTCGCAATCTGTTACTTCCGAAGCAAGGATTGCAGATGTGCTTGATCCCGAAGATATTGATATTTATCGCCAACTTAGTGGCGGTGTTACCAGCAGCCACATTTTACACGGTAGTTGCAATACCATTGGCGGACAAACACAGTTAATAAAACTTCGTTGGGGTGCAAGTGCAGAACAACTAAAATTTAGCAACTGGGATCCTTTTATAAAATTTGCTTTGGGCGAAAACGTAAAGCGTTCTTATTCTCAAATTAATAATCGTTTTCCTGATACAAGGATGGGTGTTGAAGAAGTGCTGACAGATGCTTTTACAAGAGCAAGAGAATACGAAAAATTACCGGCAGGAAAAAGAAGAGATTTAAAGTTGGATGCATTGGTTGAGATTCTAAATAAAAAACGTTTCATAACCTGCCATTCGTATGTGCAAAGCGAAATCACTTCGATGATGAGGGTAGCTGAAAAGTTTGGCTTTTCAGTAAATACTTTTACGCATATTTTGGAAGGATACAAGGTAGCAGATAAAATGAAAGTACACGGTGCCAATGCTTCCACCTTTAGTGATTGGTGGGCTTATAAAATGGAAGTGGTGGATGCCATTCCGCAGAATGCTTATTTGATGCAAAAGGCCGGTCTTAATGTTGCCATCAATTCTGACGACGGAGAAATGGCAAGACGCCTTAACCAGGAAGCCGCTAAAAGTGTAAAATACACAGAAATGAGCGAAGAAGATGCATTAAAGATGGTAACACTAAACCCGGCAACTATGCTGCATGTGGCAGACAGAACAGGCAGTATTAAAACCGGTAAAGATGCAGACCTTGTTTTGTGGAGCGATAACCCATTGAGTATTTACGCACGGGCAGAAAAAACCATTGTTGACGGCATTGTTTATTTTGACATTGAAAAAGATAAATTATTAAGAGAAGCCATTGTAAAAGAAAGAGCCAGGCTGATACAGAAAATGATTGGTGCAAAAAAAGGTGGTGAGAAAACTTCTCCTGCAGCGCCTTCTTTCCGGGAGAAAAATTATTGTGAAGAAGACATTCACACGGACAAAGCTTTCTGGGGGAAAATAGAAAAAAATAATCTTTCTATCGACAATCAATAAAATTTTATTGGCATTAACAATAGCCAAATTCAAATAATTATATTCCATATTCAGGCAAGCCTGGCAAAAAATAATCAGTATGAAAAAAATATTCTTACCAATCGTTTTACTGTTTTCTTTAACTGTTGTGGCGCAGGAAAATATGCATCCTTCGCCAGCACAAACCGGCACCATCGCCCTCACAAACGGGGTAATACATATTGGCAACGGCGAAGTGATTGAAAATGGCATGATCGTTTTCAGCAATGGTAAAATTGTTGATGTGCGGCCTTCGGCACCCATTATGGATATTAAAGTGTTTGATCTTAAAGGCAAACATGTTTATCCGGGTGTAATTGCATCCAGTACCAACCTTGGTTTGGTAGAAGTAAGTGCTGTAGGTGCCACGGCAGATTATGAAGAGTTAGGTGATATAAATCCCAGCATCCGTTCTTTGGTAGCTTACAATACGGATAGTAAGGTGATCAATACATTGCGGAGTAATGGTGTTTTGTTAGCACACATTGTTCCGCAGGGAGGTAGTATCAGCGGCACCTCATCTGTAGTGCAATTAGATGCATGGAATTGGGAAGATGCAGCGTACAAAACAGACAATGGTATTCATTTTAACATGCCTTCTCTTATCAATGTTCCGGTGCAGTTTCGCCGCCCCGGTGCCAATGACGACCGTGTAAAACAAGGGCTTGAAAAAATTGAAAGCATCCGTAATTTTTTCCGTGAGGCAAAAGCTTACCGCAACGAAGCAACACACGCAACAGTGAATTTAAAATTTGAGGCGGTGAAAGGATTGTTTGATAAATCAAAAACATTTTTTGTGCATTGCACTTTGGTAAAAGAAATGATGGTGGCAATTGACCTTGCCAAAGAATTTGATTTTAAACTGGTGTTGGTGGGTGCAGAAGATAGCTGGCTGATAACCGATATTTTAAAACAAAATAATGTGGCGGTGATTTTATCGCAACCACACAGTTTGCCTGCAACAGATGATGATGATGTTGACCAGCCTTATAAAACTGGTGCTGCTTTGCAAAAGGCAGGTGTCTTATTTACCATTTGTCAGGATGGCGGAGACGGATTCTGGCGTCAGCGAAACCTTCCTTTTCAAGCTGGTACAATGGCGGCTTATGGGTTAACCAAAGAGCAGGCACT
>JAYWAU010000303.1:0-11618 GCA_043782265.1 Ferruginibacter sp.
TTGGGTTGCTTCCGCATCCATTCCAGTTCTTTTCTAAAAATATTTTTATCTTTTTGTAATTCACTTTGCTGCACTTCCAGCCGAAGGCTTTTTTGTTCCAAAAAATTATCATAATCACCTTTGTACACATATACTTTCTCCTCATCAATTTCAACAATTTCATTGCTAACAGCATCCAAAAAGTAGCGATCATGCGTAACCAGTAACAAGGTAACTTTTGCTGCAGCTAGGTAATCTTCCAGCCACTCAATCATATCAACATCCAGGTGGTTGGTAGGTTCATCCAGTATCAGCAAACAGCGTCCTGCATGCAGGTCAGCCTCAATCAGTGCCTGTGCCAGCGCCACTCTTTTCTTTTGTCCGCCACTGAGGTTGCCCACTTTTTCACTCAGGTGATGCAGGTTTAATTTACCCAGAATTTGTTTCAGGTCGCTTTCAAAACTCCAGGCATTCAGGTCATCCAGTTTGGCCATTAACTCACCCAATTTGTCAATGTCTTCCAAACCATCTTCTAAAAACTGTTCATATTCCTTCACCACTTTTACAACCGGGTTATCCAGCCGGAGAACATTGTCCCAAATGGTTTTGTTGCCATCAAAATCATTGTCCTGTTGCAGCATTACCACCTTAATGTCTTTGTGCACCCACACGGTACCGGTATCCGGCGTATCCAGCCCGGTGATGATTTTAAGCAGTGTGCTTTTGCCACTGCCATTGCGGGCCACCAGGGCTATCTTATCTCCTTCCTCTATGTTTAAAGTAATGTTTTTAAAAAGGGTTCTTATCCCGAAAGATTTACTTATATTTTCTATTGAAGCGTAATGCATGGCGGCAAAGGTAACGGAGGAAAAATTAATTTAACTATTCGATTCAATTATGAAAATTATTGTAGTAATTGCCAGCGGCAAATGGCTACAACTTTTAAGTGTTCTTGTAATGAATTCGAAAGTCTTAATATGCTTAACGCTACTTTCCTAAATAACTGCTTAGTAAAGGTTATTGTTATCTTTGTATTTTTACACACGTAATTATCAAAAATTACAATAGTCATTAAGATTATGAGTATGGATGTATCAAATTTTCTAAGACATAGCTACATAAAAATTAACAGATATATTTTAAACAGGAAATTTTTAGCAATTTTAGGCGGCCCGCTTAAAGGATATAAATGGAATACCAGTTGTAGTTATGATTATATAACCGGTAATTACGAGGATGGAGTGGCACTTGAAACGATAACCAAATGGCTCCATGCTGATAGCGTATTTTACGATCTGGGAGCTAATGTGGGATACTATTCTTTTCTTGCTAATAAAATTATAAAAAACGGGGTTATTTATGCTTTTGAACCCGTTCCCAGAAATACAACTATTTTTCAGGCACATCTTAAACTCAATGAAAATAAAATTAAATACCAAAATATCAATCTGCTGCCATACGCAATTTCTAATAAGGACCAAATTGTTGTTTTCTCTAATGATGATGACTGTGCAGAAGGAAATTCTTATGTAAATTCTTCATTCTATACCAAGCGTAACAATACCTTTGAAGTAAAAAGCTATTCCGTTGACAGCCTGGTAGAGAGTGGTTATAATAAACCAGATATAATTAAGATAGACGTCGAGGGTGCAGAATACGATGTGTTACTAGGGGCTGTTAAAACATTGACGCAATACCGGCCTAAGATATTGCTGGCAACGCATGATTGCCATGTGCCGGGTGTACAAAAAAAATGTGTAGATTTTTTAGAAGAAATGGGTTATACATTAACTCGTATGGATGCATCAATAAAAAAAATCAGTGGTCTTGATGACTATATAGCCGTTCATACGACTCAAATAATTAATAATTAAAAAATAAAAAGCAGTTGGTTAATCCCAATCAGCAGAAGGTATTATTGAATTTTAAAAATGGCAGCAAACAAAAAAAGACTATTTGATAATTTTGTGTCGCTGTCTGCCGTTCAGGGAATAAATATTCTTTTTCCTTTGATAACTTTTCCATATTTAATAAGGGTTTTAGGCATTGAGGGATTTGGTGTTTTTTCGCTTGTGCAGACTTTTGTAATGTATTTCGACCTCCTTGTTTCCTTTGGTTTTGGTTTAACTGCAACTAAAAGAATATCAGCCAGTGTTGATGATGAGTTAATGCTAAAAAAAATAATTTCGGCTGTTTATATAATAAAAGCGATTTTGTTTGCAGTATCCTTTTTTATTTTTATTGCCTGTTCGTTTACACCTTACTTAAAAGGACATTTTTATTTACTTCCCTTAGCTTCTCTTTACCTGCTTGGAAATATGCTGCTACCTGATTGGTATTTTCAGGGCATACAAAAGATGAGAAGTATTACCTTAGTCAGCTTTACTGCTAAAACAATTTCTTTATTACTCATTTTAATATTAGTTAAAAAAAATACTGATATTGAGTATGCTATTTTGGCAATGTCAGCTGGCAATTTAGTGGCAGGAATTATTGCAATAGCCTTACTGCAATATAATATAAGAATGAGATTTAAGATACCGGATTACCCGTTCATTCGGGAAATATTTATAGAAAGTTCCTATGTTTTTTTGAGCATTATTCTTGCACCATTATATAGTTCCGTCAATATTTTTATTTTACGATTTTTTACCAATCCATTAATTGTTGGTTATTATGCAATTGCTGATAAAATAATGAATGCAATAAGTATGTTTACAAGCATTATAAACAGAACCTTTTATCCCCATCTTTCAAAATTGTTTGCCAATTCAATTGAAGCCTATAAAAAAAATATCAATAAATTGATGTTAATGATTGCAGGAATCTTTCTGTTATTTGCAGCTCTTGAGTTTTTTGGAGCTACCAAAATTGTGCAGTTTTTATTAAAAAGAGAACAGGGAGAAGATATAGCTTCGGCTTCAATATTATTAAAAATAATGAGTATTGCATTGTTTTTTTCGCCCTTTGTATCATTCTTTTTTCAGTTAATGATTATACAGGGGCAAAAAAAAGAAGCAGTTGCTAATATTGCACTTGCTTCAATTGTTAATTTAATTTCAGCTTCTTTTTTTACCTGGAAGTGGGGCAGTATAGGATTGGCAATAAATCTTTGCCTGGTGGTGATATTGATATTTTTTCTCAACAGGCGTTCCTTTTTAATGAAGATAAAATCACTTGATAATTAATTTGATGATTGCTTCATTTAAAACTATATCCGGCATGGCATGTGTATTTGATTTAAAATGGTGTTCTATAAAATTTAGTATAGTTTTTAAATTTTTAAATGGATGAAAATATTGTTTATTATTCCTTCATTAGCTAATGGAGGACAGGAAAAGGCAGGCATGATTTTGTGTAATTATTTAATGCACCATCATTTAGTAACAGTTCTTTGCCTTGAGCCGGCTTCTGAGAGTGATTACGATTACCTATGTAAAATAATTAGGGTAACAGTTCCATTAAAAAAAAGCCTGGCAGGTAAAATTTTGGTTGGTTATAAGAGAGTGGCAAAAGTTGGGCAAATAAAAAGGGAAATAAGCCCGGATGTGTCTATAGCTTTTGGAGATACTTCTATAATTTTAAATCATTTTTCCGGAGGAAAAGAAAAAAAAATAGCCTCTTTAAGGCATTCCTTTAAAAATGAACAACTCTCAGTAACACTCGTTGAGAAATTACGTGACCGAATATGCAGATACGCTTTTCTAAAATCCGACATGATTGTACCGGTAAGCAACCAGATTAATAATGAATTGAAATCACTTTTTAATATTGATAATAAATTGTTCGTGACTAACGGTTTTGATATTGACAAGATTAAAGAAAAGGCAATGCTTCCAATTGATGAGAGCCTGCTTCCATTTTTTAATAATAAAGTTTTGGCGCATTTGGGTAGATTTGATACCACAAAATGTCACTTTGATCTTGTGAAATTTTTTATACTCACTAAAGAAAAACTCCCTGGTGTAAAATTGATTTTACTAGGCGGGATAGATTCATCAAGAGCAGAAAATACCAGGATTTATGAATTTTGTATTAATTATCTTAAAAAAAATAATTGTAAAATTATTCAGCACGGCAAACAATATACAGCCGATGAAGTATCTGCTGCGGATGTGCTTATAATGGGGCATCAAATGAATCCATTTCAATATCTTTCGAAAGCTGATTTATTTGTTTTTCCTTCCTCTCTGGAAGGTTTTCCAAACGCTTTAATGGAAGCCATGGTTTGCGGTTTGCCCGTTATTAGTTCAGATTGTCCTACAGGACCTAAAGAAATTTTGATAGATAATGAAACCGGAGAACAATTTGGCTATTTACTACCAGTATTTAATCATGTATTTAATGTTGAGGATAACACCGTAAATGAAAATCATAAGCTGTGGGCAGAAACCATTTGTAATTTACTTACTGATGAAAAATTGGTAAAGAAATTTAGTATTCAATCATTTAAAAGAGCACAGCAATATAGCGTGGATTTTGTTTGTAAAAAATGGTTACAAATATTACCAACCGCCACGTCATAGTGCTATAGCAGGATGTGTTTACTGCATTGAAAATTTTTCTTAAAAACAAATTGATTGCAACCGTAATGATTTGTTGTGACTAATTTTTGAAGAGTATAATTTTTTTCGGCATAAAAATTAAAAACCGCATCTGGAGATGCTACTTCAAATGGAAGGCCACCTACCCAATCTATCAAATCAGTATACAATGCCATTCCCCGCTGTTGTTTGTATTCCCGATATCTTGATAAAGGATTTTTTAGCCTGGTTATATCTCTTATAAAGTAACCTAGTGTAAAAAAGGAAATAAAAAAACTTTTTACCAATAGCCGACCAATAATATTGGCATTGTAGATTTGTTTAATAGTTAACCAAATTTTAGATTTTAAATTTTGGTCATTATATATTGCGATGAAGAGTTTGCCGCTTTCTTTTACAGGTAAGTCAGCATTATCAAGTGCTTTCCACATTTGCCCGGTATGATGTAAAACCCCCCATGAATAGACTACGTCAAATGTTCCTAAATTTCTTATATATTCAACGTCCAGTACAGAACCTTCCTCAATAGTCCAATTGTTATCTTCTTTAAAGTACAACTCTTTTAGTTTTTTTGTGCAGGCTACAGATTGCTTATCAAAGTCAAAAGAGTAAACCTTAAAACCTAATTTTCTGGCTGCTAAACTAAAAAGGCCACTCCCGCTACCAATATCCAAAAAAGTTAAACCGGTATAATTTTTTTCGCCTAACATGGCATCCAATGATTCGACAGCTTTATTTACTCTATGTTCATTAATGGAATCTAAAAAAGCTTTCCAATTGGCGCCAAATTCAAACCGATCCCCCTTTTTTACCTGTTCTAAAAATGTGTTTTCCATAAATTTATTAAGCATCAACGAAATACTGTTTTAACAAAATTGATGCGTATTAATTTTGCTAAATAGTGCCTTACATTATCAAATAAGCATTCTAAATGACAGCAAAACTAATGATTTACAAAACAAGGGTTGATAAATATTTAAACAGTAGATTTGTCCTTTTAAATTAACAATTATATCGTTGCATGTGCGGCATTACCGGATTTATAGATTTTAATAAGAAATGTACTAGCCAGCAATTAATTAATGCGACTAAAACACTTTCTCATCGTGGGCCAGACGACAGCGATGTTGTAATACTTGAATCAAAAAATGCACTTCTTGGCCTTGGCCACCGTCGCTTGGCTATTTTGGATATTTCATCATTAGGGCACCAGCCAATGTACAGTGATGATAACCAGGTTGTAATAGTTTTAAATGGCGAAATTTACAATTTTAAAGAGATAAGGAATACATTGGAAGACGAAGGATATTCTTTTAAATCCAATTCAGATACCGAAGTTATTATTAAAGCTTATCAGCATTATGGGATAGCTTGTTTAGAAAAATTTATTGGCATGTTTGCATTTGTTTTGTACGATGTTGCAAAGCAAGAAATATTTCTTGTTAGGGATAGGGCTGGTGTTAAACCACTTTACTATTATTTTGCCGATGGTTGCCTGTTGTTTGCTTCCGAGCTTAAAGCATTTCACCAATACAATATTTTTAAAAAAGAAATAGAACCCAAAGCTGTTTCACTTTATTTAAGTTATGGTTATATAAAAGAACCATACAGTATTTTTAAAAATGCCCACAAATTATCTCCCGGGCATTATGCAACATTAAATTTAGCAACCCAACAACTGCAACTTACACAGTATTGGAATGTACTGGATTATTACAATAAACCTACTCTAAAAATTGATGAGAGGGAGGCTAAAGAGTATCTTGAAAAATTATTAACATCCGCTTTTGAATACCGCATGGTTAGTGATGTACCTGTTGGAGTGTTTTTAAGCGGTGGTTATGATAGTTCCCTGGTTACAGCCATACTGCAAAAAAACAGTATGAATAAAATTAAAACATTTACAATAGGTTTTCAGGAAGAAAAATATAACGAAGCGCTATATGCCAAACAAGTAGCCAATTTTTTGGGTACTGATCACAACGAATATTATTGCTCTGCTAAAGAAGCGCAGGAGATAATTGCAACATTACCTTATTATTATGATGAGCCCTTTGGCGATAGTTCAGCCATTCCAACCATTCTTGTAAGCAGGTTTGCAAGGCAACAGGTAACAGTAGCTTTGTCTGCAGATGCTGGGGATGAGATATTTGCAGGCTACAGCCGATATGATCAAATGATAAAGATCAAACGAATAAAAAAATACATACCTTCTGTTGTAGAAAAAGCAAGTTCCAGCATATTGCAACAATTACCAGTTAACGGTTCACGATATGCAAAATTGGGTGAAATATTATCTGCAGCAACCGATGTGGATATCAGTAATACGCTTAGCCGCCATTTTACCATCAGGCAAGTAAGCGCCTTACTAAATAATACCGAAAAATTTAGTGAGCCACTTATTGAAATCGATAATATCCCCAACGATAGTGACTTTATTAATACAGTGCTGGCAGCTGATTATAAAACGTATTTGGTTGGAGATATTTTAACTAAAGTAGATCGTGCAACAATGAGTGTAGGCCTGGAAGGCCGTGAACCATTTTTAGATCATAGAATAGTAGAGTGGGCAGCACAATTACCTTCAGCCTTGAAATACAATAACGGCAATAAAAAATACTTGTTAAAAGAACTGGCCCATCATTACATACCAAAAGCAATTATGGATAGGCCTAAAATGGGTTTTGGTATCCCCCTTAACAAATGGATGAAGGGCGAATTGCGACCATTGGTATTAGAGACAATAAGCAGAAAAAATTTGCAGAAACATGGTCTTTTTAATGAAGACAAAATTATTAATTTTAGAGATAGTTATCTTTCGAGTAGTACAAATGACACTTCTAAACTCTGGTTAATACTAATGTTTCAGTTGTGGTGGAACGAATGGATGGAATAAAAAGAAATGGAGATAAAAATTAAACTATAACGTGTCAAATATCTCTTTGATTACCTGCAGGTATTTTTTGTGATTAAGAGACTCGTCAAATTCTGCAACTGCCTTTTGCCTGCTTTGCTCACTCATCATAATTCTTTCTTCTATTGGCATATTGATCATTTTCTCTATTGCAGATTTTAAAGATTGAACATCTTTTACTGGTATAAGAAAACCATTTTTTAAATCATCCACGGTTTCCCTGCAACCTACATTATCTGTGGTAATAATAGGTAACCCCTTAGATAAACCTTCTATCAATATCCTTGGAACGCCCTCACGATAATAAGAAGGTAATACCATTACATCTACCTTATTTAAAATTTTGGAAACACTATCCGAAACACCCCAATACTCGATAATACCATTTTTATGAAACTCGTTAATGATATCCAGGGATACTGCTGAAGGGTTATCTGCCGGCAGGCCTAATAGTGCAAAGGTAACCAACGGATATTTTTTTTTCATTTCTTTTGCAGCTTCAAAATATTCATACAATCCCTTTTCTTTTATTAATCTGGCCGATAAAAGAAATACAATTTTATCCGAAGGGTTAAAATATTTTTTATAATCAAACTCAAATACATTTACTCCTGACCCCCGAACTACATAAATATGTTGGCTTGATGGAATAATATTAGAATTTAAAAAAAAATCCTTGTCATCTTCATTTTGAAAAAATATTGCAGATAATTTTTTAAAAGCAAATTTGTATAATCTTTTTACAGTAAACTGTAGCCATTTAGGCTGGTCTTCATTAAAAACAAATCCTAAACCATTAATGGTAGTGATTGCTTTGATAGGGGTAAATTTTATAGCGATGTTACCATAAATATTTATTTTAGGAGTAAAAAAAAGGCAACAATGTATTTGATTCTTTTTAAAAATTCTCTTTAATTCTATCGTTAATAATATATCCTGTAAAGGGTTTTTTCCCTGGTTATTAATGTTTGATAGTTCTATAAAACTGCAACCCAGCCCTTCAATTTCTTTTACAAAGCGATCTCTTGGAGATACAGCATATACTGTATAACCCGATTTGATTAGTTCTTTTAATAATCCTTTGCGGAAATTATATATATACCAGGACGTGTTGGAGACGATAGCTACATTTTTCATTGCGTTTCAAGCCAATTTTTAAATTTTGTAATTCCTTGCTTAAAATTGGTTTTCGGCACATAGTTCAACAGTTGCTCCGCCTTAGAAATGTCAGCATATGTAATTGATACATCACCCATTTGTTCTGGAAGATGTTTAATAATTGCCTTTTTATCAAATACTGTTTCCAGCGTGTGTATCATTTCGGATAATGATATTGTATGATGATTTCCAAGGTTAAAAACCTCAAAAGGTGTTCGGGTGTATTGAATGGCGTTAAAAATTCCTTGTACTGTATCGGCTACGTAGGTGTAATCACGCCGGGTGCTGCCATTTCCAAAAAAATTAATTGCTTCGCCGTTTAAAATTTTTTTGCTGAATTGATGAATCGCAAGGTCTGGTCTTTGCCTGGGACCAAATACTGTAAAAAAACGTAAAGCAATAAAACGAATGCCAAATAAATGACTGTATACATGTCCCAATAATTCCCCTGATATTTTGGTACTGGCATAGGGGCTAATGGGATTTAAGGCAACATCGCTTTCCTTCCACGGGAAATTTTTATTGATACCATATACACTACTGGATGAGGCAAAAATAAACTGCTTGATATTTTTATGACGGGCAAATTCAAGCATATTTTGGCTGCCTTTTACATTTACATCCTGGTAAGCAATGGGGTCTTCAATTGATGGACGAACACCAGCTTTAGCTGCCAGGTGTACTATAACTTCATATTGATCAGTTAATCGTGCATATAGATCAGTGGTATTCAAAATATCAATATCAATTACCTTTAAATAAGGATTGTTTATTACACCAGAAATATTTTTGAGTTTGATCTCTTTAGAATAAAAGACATCGAAGTTATCAACGATGGTTACTTTATAGTTATTTTCCAGTAATTGTTCAATTAAATGGCTTCCAATAAAGCCGGCTCCACCGGTTACAAGTATCTCAGTTCTGTTTTCTTCCATAATCAATTACCATGTAAATCTTCAAAAGTAAGCAAATTACTTATTTAAAAATCTAAATAAAGTCATTTAAAATAAGAGCTGTTTGAGTTATTATAGCTGACTGTTATATGTTCTGTCTTATAAAAGATAGCTTTGTACTAATAACTATTTTACTAACATGAAAACACACCTTCACTGATTATCTTGCGATATCAACTTATGTATGGCTGCTAGTTACTCCACAAGAATAGCTGTGTTGCCCCAGTTCTCTATTATTGATTTAACAGGTTTTTGAATGAATCCATTATAACAGATGTATCAAAATCTTTTGCCCGATTATAGTTCTTCGCCCTATACTTTTGTTGCAAAACTGTATTATTATACATACTTCTCATCGCTTCTGCGAGTATTTCTGCATTACCAACAGGTATAAGCAACCCATAATCAACATAAATTATTTCATTATTTGCAGCAGGTGTATCAGTTGAAATTGAAGGTGCCAAAAGCTCCCTTACCCCACCCTTACAATCAGTACTTATGATTGGTAAGTTACAGGCCAATGCTTCTAAGAGAACATTTGGGAAGCCTTCAAAATTGGAGGTTAATACAAAGCAGTCGGCCATTATTAAATACTTGATTGGGTCACTTGAATGATCAATTAACGTAATCCGCTCTTGCATATTTGTTAAAATTATGTAGTCTTCTAATATTTTTTTCAATTCTCCTTTCCCAACAATTTGCACTCTAAAATCAAAATCAGTTAATAAAGAAGCAGCCTCAATAAATAACTTGTGATTTTTTATCTGATTAAGCCTTCCGATGGTTATAAATGTGAAGGGCCTTGTAGTATTATTTTCAAATTTCTTATTATAGGTAATATTTTCATTTATTTGAGTTAAGTTAATTGGGTTATAAATTATTGAGTAAGTAGTTTGTACCTTAAATATTTCCCTAAGATCTTTTTCAATACATTTGGAATTGCATATTATAAGATCAGCTTTAGGGTATAATTTTTTTACCAACCAGCGACCAATTCTCTCACCCGTTGATTTTGTAGTATAATATTCAGAGGTAAAAGTTCTTTCGCTCATAACCACCTTGCCTTTCCAACCAAATATTTTTAAAAATCCAGCAATAAAATTAGGGCGGTTTAAGAAAGAGAAACTGGTAGTAATATTATTCTTACGTAAAAACCTGTAATATCTAAATGCCAAAAAAGGTATTTTTAAAATATTAAGAAAGCTATTGTTGGAAGGAGATTTATCCAACACTGTAATTTTCTGGCTAGCAGGAATATCATATTCTATTATTGGCTGTAACAAAACTAAATGGATATCAAAACTATCCTCAAAATGATTTAATAGTATTGACACTACCCTTTCTGCACCACCACCATAAAGTGAAACGATAAATAAGGCGATCTTTTTTTTATTCATTTGTGCAAATGATTATATATTACCAAGCCTGTTTCATTCATTTTTTATGTTTTTTTAAGTGTACACTTTTTGAGCAGATGAGGTAAAATTAAATGCAAAAATCTGTATAAACTTTTTAAGTGGTTATATTTGACCATGATAAAAAATTTGCAAGTCTTGAGGGCCCTTGCAGCCTTACTTGTTGCTTATTACCATTTCGGTTTTAATAATAGTAAGATTGGATTTTTTGGTGTAGACATATTCTTTATCATTAGTGGTTTTATAATGTCGTTTGTGTTATTCAAAAATCAAACTGATTTTTTTTTAAAGCGCATTATAAAAATTGTACCGATGTATTATATTGTTACAATACTTATTTCAATCCTGTGGTTTATTTGGCCAAATTTATTTCACAATGTATTTGTAGATGGGCCTTCTTTAGCAAAGTCCTTATTGTTTATCCCTTATATGAAGTATACTTCCGGCCCCATCCTTTCCTCTGGATGGACTCTAAATTATGAAATATATTTTTACCTCCTATTGAGCCTGTTTTTAATTTTCACCAAAAACGTCAAAAGAATTTTATTTTATACTTCCTTGTTATTAATAATGGTATATGCACTTCAGCAATCAAATTATTTTACCAATTATTACCTCTCTATTTATGGAAACCCTATTGTGTTAGAATTTATGT
>JAYWAU010000304.1:0-4205 GCA_043782265.1 Ferruginibacter sp.
CAATACCAGTTAACTATTTTATAACCGATGATGTAAGTTTAGTAACAGCTTCTATTGTTTACTATCGTTTAAAGCAAATTGATATTGATGAAAGAGCCAGTATTTCAAAAGTAGTGCCGGTTAAACTGAAAAAAAATATTGGAAAATTCGTAGTTTCCCCAAATCCATTCCGTAAAAATGTAAACATTAATATCGAATGGGATAAAAATGAAACAACGATTGTAAAAGTATTTAGTGTTTCTGGAACAGAGGTTGTTTCTAAAAGTGTAAAGATGACAAAAGGATTTAATTACGTTTCAATTGATGAATTGTCAAAAGTGCCGGCAGGAAATTATATCATTGAGTTTAATACACCAAATGGAAGAGTTACAAAGCAGGTTATAAAACAACAATAAACAAAAGTTAACACAACAATCCAAAAAAACTGCCGCTGTAAAAGCGGCAGTTTTTTTTATTTGATATTTTACATTAATTCAATCACAGTAATCTCTGGCAAAATACCTACTCTTCCCGGATACCCAATAAAACCAAAACCAGGATTAACATATAATTTTTGATTTGCCTCTTCATACAATCCTGCCCATTGTTTATACATATATTGTACAGGGCTCCACTTAAAACCAGGAAGGTTAACCCCAAATTGCATACCATGCGTATGCCCACTTAGCATCAGATCAATTTCAGGATAGGATGTTTTTACCTGGGCATCCCAATGGCTGGGATCGTGACTCATTAAAATTTTGAATGGATATTTCTCAGCTCCGGGGTAAGCAAGGTCCATTCGGCCATGCTTGGGAAACCTTGCTTTATTGCTCCAGTTTTCAATACCTATTAACGCTATTTGAGCATTGTCTTTTTCCAGTACCACGTGTTCATTCATCAATAATTTCCATCCTAATTGTGCATGTACAGTTTTTAAATTTTCAAGATTTTGCTCTTTGGATATACCGTTATCAGGCCAGCTCACATAATCACCATAATCGTGATTACCCAGCGTAGAATACACGCCCATTGGGGCTTTCAGCTTACTAAAGATATCCATATAATCATTCATCTCTGTAGCCCTGTCGTTTACAAGATCTCCTGTAAACAAAATGATATCGGCCTTTTCATTTAATATTTCATTAACGCCATGATGCACTGCGTTTTTATCTGTAAAACTTCCACTGTGAATATCACTAATGTGCAAAATTTTCATCCCCTTAAATTCTACTGGCAAATTTTTAAAAGCAAGCTGTACTCTTTTAATATCATATTTATATTTATTACCAAAACCATAAACCAAACTACCGAATAACCCACTTCCAACGCCAAGACCCAACCAGCTTAAAAATACCGAGCGGCTGATAGGATCACCACCTATAGATTCACCTTTCGAATTGTTATTAAAAAAATTTCCAGCCAACCACTGAATACCGCGTCTTAAATCATCCAAGAAAAAGAACAAAATAGCGGTAAATTTTGCCAGAAACAATCCCAATATTGTTGCAAACAAATATGTTCTTACTTTTTTTGGTAAAAAGTTTTGATCTGAAAATACGAATACCAAAAATCCAATAATGGCCAAAGCCGTAATTGCCCAATAAATGCCGTAAATAATAGTTCTGGTTTTGGGAGAGGCCGATTGTGATACCGCCTTCACAGCCTGAAAAACATACGTATCAAGTAATAGCATTACTGATACAAAAATAAAAGCACCAATGGGTGAACGCATAAATATGGAAATTAAAAGTAAGAGACGAAATTAGCTTATTCTAAAGGGTGCTTTTCAAATTGTCACAGACTCGAGGGTTGCCAACCTTTCGAAAGCCACTGCTGAATAGGAATAACCCTACAAAAGGTTGGTAACCCTTGCGACAATTTGAAATGCGCCCACTCTAAAGGACGTGTGAATGATGAAATTGTTTTAAATTTTTATAATTACTTATTCATGTTAATGCGCTTTGTGCCTGCTGCACCAAATAATAAAATCATCCAGCTGTTGATGAATAGCTGTTAAAGTATTTTCATCTGTAATATTTCCCTGTTCATCTAATAATTTATCAATTACTGAGATGGGTAACTGGTTAGGATGAACGGTGATTTTTAGATAATTTAAAACCGCAGACAAATGATCATTCCCTCGTAAATTACCAGCCCTTCCGCTCGAAATTCCTGTAATCAAAGCCTTTTTGTGCCACCAAAGCTTGTTTGATTTACTCGTATCAAAAAGCATTTTCAACACTCCTGGAAAACTGCCATTATATTCTGGAGCAATAAAAATAAAATTATTGGTAGGTATAATTATTTCTGACTCAATTTTTTCGAAAAGATCATTTCTGGTCATAACATTTACATGTTCCAATGATAATAAGTCGGCATGAATTCCTTTTTCTTTTAAAATAACTTGGTACTGCTTTGCCACTTTCAGTGTATTGCTCCCTATGCGGTTTGTGCCGGAAATAATTGTATACATATTTTTTTGCTTTAAAGTCTCTTATTAACAACAACAATACGCCATTGTTGTGCAATTTTATGCGGATTGGTTAAATTTGCTACTGTGCCATGAATATTTGAGGTTTGCGGTTGAATTTCAAACAGTACCTTTGGCAATCTCAAAAAATTGTTTGGTTTATTTATTGAAATAATTTTATAAAAATAATATATTCCTTTTACCGGAATTAAGGTATGGCAAGAATAATAGGTATAGCAAATCAAAAAGGTGGTGTTGGTAAAACAACTACAGCCATCAATCTTGCTGCAAGTTTAGCAGTGTTAGAATATAAAACTTTGTTGGTAGATGCAGATCCGCAAGCTAACAGCACAACCGGCGTAGGTTTTGATCTCCATAACATCACGCTTAGTTTGTACGATTGCATGGTGAATGAATCAAACGCCAGGGATGTATTATTAAAAACAGATATTCCCAATCTCGACCTCATCCCTTCACATATAGATCTTGTGGGTGCTGAAATTGAAATGATCAACTATCCTAACAGAGAGGGTGTGTTAAAGAAAATTTTAGAACCTATTCGGGATGAATATGATTTTATTGTGATTGATTGCTCGCCGTCACTGGGCTTAATTACTGTTAATGCTTTAGTTGCTGCTGATAGCGTAGTTGTGCCGGTACAAACTGAATTTTTTGCGTTGGAAGGGTTGGGGAAATTATTGAATACAATAAAAATTGTGCAAAACAGGCTGAATACCGAATTGCAGATTGAAGGTATTTTAATGACTATGTATGATGGACGCTTACGCCTGTGCAACCAGGTTGTTGCTGAAGTTAGAAGGCATTTTGAAGAAATGGTTTTTAGCAGCATCATTCATCGTAACACAAGGTTAAGTGAGGCGCCCAGTTTTGGCAAACCGGTAATTTTATACGATGCCGAAAGTAAGGGCTCTGTTAACTACCTAAACCTTGCCAAAGAAATACTACAAAAAAATAATTTTACAAAAATTAAACGGGAAGACAGGATAATGGAATAGCTGCTGTTTTCAGTTTACGGTTTTGTGTTAGCGAAATCTTCACAACTGAAAACTCAAAACACAAAACAAATAATTTATGACGCAACCAAATAAAAAAGATGCACTGGGAAAAGGTATTCGTAGCTTATTACAAAATATTGATGCTGACCTTAAAAGTACTGCCGGTAATTTAAAAACTGAAATAGTAGAAAAAACTACCAGCGTTAACCGAATACCGCTGGACCAAATAGAAGTAAATCCCAAACAACCCCGCAAAGATTTTGATGAAACAGCACTCAGCGAACTGGCTGCATCTTTAAAATTACATGATATTATTCAACCGCTGACGGTAAGTAAATTGCCTTCAGGTAAATATCGCCTTGTTGCTGGTGAACGCCGGTTTAGAGCCGCTAAAATTGCAGGCTTAAAAGATATTCCTGTGTATGTTCGTCAATCGAATGACGCTGATCTTTTAGAACTTGCCTTGCTGGAAAACCTGCAGCGTGAAAATTTAAATGCCATCGAAATTTCCCTTAGCTACAAACGCCTGATGGATGAATTGGATTATACACAAGAACAGGTAGCTGAACGTATGGGTAAAGAACGTAGTACAGTTACCAACTATATCCGCCTGCTAAAATTACCGCCAGATATTCAGATTGCTGTTCGTACAGGTTTAATAACAATGGGCCATGCAAGGGCGCTTATTAATGTTGACATGATAGATAAGCAATTATTTATTTTTTCAGAAATAAAAA
>JAYWAU010000305.1:0-11605 GCA_043782265.1 Ferruginibacter sp.
TTATTTGTGACAGGGGAGACCGGTATTTATCATCAGATATTTTTGACTAATTAAGCAGCAAGGCAGCATAAGTATTATAACATTGCTTCAATAATATGAAGATGATCTAATTTTTTTTGTTCCCTTAGTTGTTTGTTGGTTGCAGTAAAAAATGAATGCTGTTTAAAAAAATTAATTTGTATTTGGTTCCATTCTTTTTCGGTGCTAATAAAGTTGCGTGCTTTTAATTCTAAAAAAAGATTGTTACTTATTGGTAAAAAATCTTCCCTACCCAGGTAATCGAGATCGGCATCGCAAATAACTTCTTCTAACTTAGTAAGTGGGGTTTGCGGAATTCGGGTAGCCATGATTAATCCGCAAATAATATCTATTTGTTGCTGGTTAAGGCCATAAGCCGACAACTCTTTTTTTGCCAGGTTACATCCTGCAACTTCATGGTCACGATAAGTAAAAAGAAATCCACTATCGTGATACAGGCAGGCAACTTTTAAAAGAAAGAGTTCTTCCGGGTTACTGATATTTTCATTTAAGGCAATTCTTACTGCTTCTTTTTCTACATCTATTGTATGTTCTAAACAATGATAGTATAAATCTTTCGACAAATTTTTACTGAGATGAGGTAAAATAGTATTGCTTATAATATTAAATAATGCTGTGGTGGACATATGATTTACAAACATACTCAAAAATAATATTCCAAAATGTATGTTGCCTCTAAAATTAAAACCGAAAATTTATTATACTTTGTAAATAAGAATTACTATTTCCCAGTTTTTTAATAATGAATTTTGTAATTATTTTTTTGTTACCATTTTGTAATAACCTGAGTAAATCGAATTATTTTTTACATAATGTTAATATTCTTATTATATTTGTTCTGTAGTAATTTTACTATTCTTTCTCACTAGAAGTCCATTCCTGCCAGAAATACCAACACATCCTCATCTTAGCTTAGTTCGAAAATGTTTGTAAAGCATAACTGTTATTACATTCTTAAGTATTCTGAAAACCTGTTCGGTACTAATTTTTTAAATAAATTCTTAGCTAACTCTTTAACATTACTATATGCGACATACTTCTACTTTTATCCATTCAAAGAGCATTGGCTTTGTTATAATAACGTGCCTGTTTTTTGGTTCATCACTATTTGCACAAGGCCCAACAACTACTATTACAAATTATGTAATTTGGGGAAGTTCAAGTGCTCAAGTTGGTTCTTCCAGTATTCAGGGTGGTGCTATTGGTAGTAACACACTGGTAAAATCAGTCGGAAATATGATAGCTGGTACCGGAGCCAATAAAACAAATATTTATAGTGGTGGCACTATTGTGCTGGCTAACAGCAATGTCGTTAATGGTAATATCACTTCGGGTCTTTATCCTCTTGCCTCCCAGCCACCATTGGGAACTATTTTTTCGGCAGGTACAAGTGAAAACTTTACAGGCAACATTGATGTATATGGAAATATTGTGATTGGAGGAGGAACCGTAAATGGAACAGTTAAAACTCCAACAAATTATAAATTAGGTAGTGTTACAAAATCTGCAACAGGTACGCCCACGCTTGCCATTCTTCCACAGCAAATGCCTGTTATTACAAATTTCTCTTTGATTTATCCTACAGTAGGCACACAAAAAATTACTTCAGGCCCAATTGGCCCGGGCAACTACGGGGATCTTTCGATTAGTGGTAATAGTACGGTAACATTAAATGGCCCTGGCACCTATGTTTTTAAATCAATTACTACAACTGGCCCTAATAGCAGTATTGTTTTTAATTTCAATTCAATAACACCGGGTAATTTCCTTGTTTATGTTTACGGTGACGTTATATTAAATAGGACAAGTTGTTCAATTACCAATGGGGGAGCTGGAGCTGCCAACCGGATATTTACAGAGGTTCACGGTACAGGTGCCACAAATGGTGGCGTTACATTTAGTATGTAAAATGGTTCCAACGGTAATGGTAATACTTCAAGCTGGTTTGGCTCGGTTTGGGCACCTTACGCTGCTATTAAAATCGGAACTCCCAATGGACCTTCTATGGCTGTACAAGGTGCATTATGGAGTGGAACCCAGGTAAATATTGTGGATGGCGTAAATATTGTTTATAACCCCTCAGTAGTTAATACTTGTAGCCCTCCTGCAATAACAACCCAACCAGCAACATCAACACAAATTGTATGTTTAAATGGTGCTTCCACCCAGTTATCTGTAATAGCAACCGGAACTGGTTTAAGCTACCAATGGTATAGTAATTCTACAAATTCAATCAGTGGAGGAACCTCATTAGGTTCGGGCTCAGGTCAGACACCAACTTATACACCTTCGACCACAACAGCAGGAACCCTGTATTATTATGTGGTTGTTAGCGGCGCATGTACCCCTTCAGTAACGAGTAATGTTTCAGGAGCCGTAACAATAAATCCAACCAGCGTAGCCGGAACAGTTTCTTCAAACCAGGCAATTTGTAGTGGAAGTTCACCAGCTGACATCACTTTAAGCGGTCAAACAGGCACTATCCAATGGCAATCATCCACAGACAATAACACTTTTACCAATATAGCAGGTGCAACGGCTACAACATTAACCAGTGTTCAAATGGGTAATCTTACAACGATCCGTTATTATCGTGCAGTGGTAACGAGTGGTGTATGTGCATCAGCAACTTCTGTTGTGGTAACTGTAATAGTAAATGCGTTACCCGCAATAACAACCCAACCAACCGCACCCACAGCAACCTGTGATGGCAGCGGTACGCAAACCATAAGCGTTACTGCCACCGGACTAGGATTGACTTATTCGTGGAGAAAAGCGGGGATTGCAGTTACTAACGGAGGAGTTATTAGTGGTCAGGGAACATCGACACTTACATTAACAAATGCAATTGCTACAGACGCCGGCAGTTATGACGTGGTGGTAAGTGGAACATGTGCTCCAACTCTTACATCTACTGCAGTAACGGTAACCGTAAATACATTGCCATCAATTGTTGATGCAGCTGGTCCTGATAAGCCATATAATTTTGATGGTAACACAACAATTGGAAGATCCGATTTAACTGGATTTACCTTTAAGTGGACAGCACCTCCGGGTGGTTTAATTACCACTGCAGATAACCTTGCTACTATTAATGTTTCTGAACCAGGCATCTATAAACTTGCTTTTACATCAACGGCAGGTTGTACTTCAACTGATAATGTGGAAGTATCAAACAAAGTAAACACACTTATTGGTTCTGAGTTAACATCGGTTTACTGGAACAATCCTACAGGACTTCCTTCACCATTTTTTATAATTGAAAATGGATATATTAGAATAGATATTATTGTACAGGTTAATAATTATGATTATGTGTTGGGGCTACTTCAACAAACAATTCTGGGCGGCTTCCCTGTAGATTATGGGCTTAAAAATATAGTTACAAATGGTGTCAATGGAGACATTGTGGGTGGAAGTAAATTAATTATAACAGGTGATTATCCCATTGCCAATTTATTAAATCTTAATGCATTATATGCATATATTAATTTTTGCAGACCTTTTTATCAACCTTTTAGTAATAGCGGTCTTGTTAATTCTGCTGGAGATACTACCATGCGCTCTAATCTGGTTAGAAGCGGCTATAAAATAAATGGTGCCGGTATTAAAGTGGGTGTAATTTCAAACAGTTTTGCAACCATTACCAGTGGCACTACTGCAACCCTGCCACTACAGCCAATTACAAATCCACCCAGTTCGACACTACAAACCTTTACAACAAATACTGCAGCGATAGATATTTCAAACGGAGATCTTTCTGCTGTTCATGTACTCCAAGATTACCCAATTAAAAGTACAGATGAAGGTAGAGCGATGTTACAGATAGTGCATGATGTAGCACCAGGTGCTGAACTTTATTTCCGTACGGGTTTTTTAACTGCGGGCGACTTTGCTGCAGGAATTAAAGATTTAAGCAATAACGGATGTAATGTGATTGTGGATGACCTAACTTATCTTACTGAACCATTTTTACAGGATGGCGTGGTGGCTAAGGCTGTAAATACTGCAAAAGCGCTCGGAGTGACTTATTTTTCTTCGGCCGGCAATTTTGCAAACAAAGCTTATGAAAAAAACTTCACCCCTGTCGATGCTTCGTCAATTGGATTTATTGGTAAAACCGCACACGATTTCTCAGGAACTGGGGATATTTTTCAACATATAACCTTGCCTCCTGGCAATTATACCATCGTATTACAATGGGTAGATAATATTTATTCTACCGGTCAAGTACAAGGAACTAATTATGATCTTGATATGTTTTGGACTTCCAACACTGACGGCACCGGTTTAAAGGGATTTAACAGAGACAATCGATTGGGCGATCCATTAGAGATATTACCTTTTACTATTAATGCTATTACTGATGCAAGTTTCCTTATCATTAACAATACTCCTGGAGGAAATCCAGCACGTATCAAATACATTATTTATCGTGGGGATGTTAAGATTTTGGAATATAATGAAGGCACTTCTACGCTGGTTGGTCAGGCAAATGCCGATGGAGCGATAGCTGTAGGTGCTGCCCGTTTTGACAAAGCACCTCCATATCTGGCTACACCATTAATTGAATCTTTTTCTTCTATCGGAGGAACAAAAACAGAAGGCACAGTAAGGAGAAAGCCCGATGTTGTTGCCCCTGATGGCGTAAACACAACTGTTAAATTAGGACAGGATTATCCAAATACTGCGTTGGATGGCTATTCTAATTTCTTTGGTACATCAGCTGCTGCGCCACATGCTGCGGCGGTAGCCGCATTGATCATGGAAGGAAAGAAAAAATTCCTAAACCAGAATGTGTCTTTATCCACACCAGATCAAATACGTTCATTGCTTCAATTAACAGCAGTAGATATGGAGACTGCCAATAATATTTCAGCTAGTGACAAGTTTGATTATATTTCCGGTTATGGTTTGGTAAATGCCGATTCAGCAATGCGAACATTTGCCGCACCTACAGCTACACTTATTGAAGTGGTAGTGCCCCCGGCAATTATACCATGCAATGGTGTTCCATTCACTATATCCATTACTGGCGAAAATTTCAGCCGTAATACTGTAGTCTATTTAATTAATGGACCTGGTGATTCAATACGTATAATACCAAATTTCATTAGTTCAAGTGAAGTATCAGTAACAATTAGTTCATGTGTTGGAAACCCGGAAATTAAAGCTTATACGCCTCCCAAGGATGGAACCAATGGAACCGATGGAGGCTTTTCTAACAGTAAATATTTCTTCAGCGCAGCTATTACTATTACTGCAAATGATGTAAGTAAAAAATATGGAGAAACACTTACTGCACTTTCTGCTACAATTAAAGTAGATGGAGTATTGTTGCAGAATACAAATCCATTATTAACATTAGCAGATATTGGTCTTACAAATTTAACGGTGTCAACTGCGGCAACTTCTCAAAGTGATGTAGGTACTTATATTACCAGTTTTAGCCAGATAGCTCCCGCTGATCCTGCATTGTTAAAAAAATATAGTTATAAATTTATTGACGGCAAAGTAACAATAGCAAAAATGCCTTTAAGAGTAACACCTAATAATATAGCTGTAGCTTATGGTAAGAATATTGGCAAGGTTACATTTGATTATAAATTCAATGAACTAAATGTTGCAGACCCTTTAGCCTTGAAGAGTTTAATAAGAAGCTATCACGAAGCTTATTTACCAAAAAATACCTTGGCTGTAATAAAAGATTTTAACAAGCCAACACGCAATTATACACTTGACACAACTTACCTGCGAAACATGAATATGATTGCGAGCTTTAATGCGGTAAACAATTCCCGCAAGTTTACTTTATCAAGCAGTAATACTCTGGTACCTGTAACAGATGCAAGCGCATTGCAGTCAAACATAGGTGGTGTTCAATACCTTGTAGATGTGGCATCGGAATCAATTTATAATTATAAGGTAAATCCAGCTACAGCGAAATTTTTCTCGGTTTATCCTGGTATTAATTCCAAGGCTTTGTTGAGCGATGCTTCTATATCCAGTGATGTCAATACTATTGGAGTGGTGGAAGCGCCCGGAACATTATTAAGCACAAAGGTTGTCAATGGCTCATTGGTAGAAACGATAAATACTCCAGATGGTCCAATAGTGCCAATTGCAGGCGGTTCATTGATACAAATAATAGATGCAACAATAAATGGTAGTTCTACTGATTTGGCCCAATATGTAAATGGGCAATGGGTTAGAGTAACAACGGATGTAAATACGCATACCACTATATTAAATAAAGTAGTAAATGCGTTGCTTAGAGGTGCAAATGGTATTGCTATTAATGTAGATGGAAATGGCAATTCATCGGTGCAAATAGCCAATGGTACATACAGCCCAATTTTAACCAATACATTACTTAGAGGTGCAAATGGTAGCGAAACCTTGGTTACAGTTGTAAATGGTTCAGATGTACCTGTACCTGATGGTGCATTGATACAGCTGGATAATGGGGATTTGCTTCTGTTTAACCAAAGTACATATTCTGTAAATCCTATAAGCAATAGCGCAATACTTAGAGGACTTAACGCAATGCTGAGAGGTGCCAATACACTTCTTAGAGGTGCAAATGCATTGCTAAGAGGTGCCAATGGAGCAATTCTAAGAGGTGCCAACGGTGTTGAATTTGGCACAGAATCTCCGGTTAATAATACCGCAGTTATTTTGGATGCAGACGATGCAAAAGCTGATGGTACAGGATACGCCTGGTTAGGCTCTATGTTTGGAGTTAACATGATCACAGGGCTTGATGTTGGTACACAATACCTTGTTCCGGGCACTTTAGTAAATCCTAATTTTGATATTTCTTATGGTTTGGGTGAGGTAGCTATTGCAAAAGCCGAAATTACTGTAACGCCTTCACCGAATACAAGAGATTATGATGGTTCAACCACAGCAGCAGCACTACCAACTATTACTGTAGGTGCGCTGGCAGGAGGCGAGGTGGCCGTCTTCAAAGAAACTTATGATAATAAAAATGCGGGAACAGGTAAGATTATAATTCCAGCAGTAGTATCCATCGTAGATGCATTAGGTGCCAGCACTACAGCTAACTACAACGTAACACCAAACCTTGTCGCCAATGGTGTAATCAACAAAGTACCACTAACTGTAACAGCAGATCCTAAAAACAAACTGTATGACGGATTAATATTTACAGCATTCACCTCAACTATAACAGGTTTTGTAAACAATGAAACTGCAGCAGAAGTAAGTGGTGCAGCTGCATATATCGGAGTCGCCACTACAGCTACTGCAGCAGGAACATACACTATAACTCCTGCAACAGGATCGTTGAATGCAGCCAATTATAATTTCACACCATTTGTAGATGGAACCCTTATAATAAATGTAGCAAACTCAACTATTAGTGTAACGGGTTCAAGTGTAACCGGTTCAACTAGTTTTACATTTACAGGATTACCACAAGGTCCATCCACTTCAACAGTTATTGGCTCAACAGGCGCTGTAACATATAGCTATGTGGGCACAGGAGCAACAAATTATGCTGCTAGTGCCACAAAGCCAACCAGTGCAGGTACTTATAATGTAACTGCTACTGTAGCAGCCGATGGCAATTACTATGCCGCCACTTCAGCGCCAACGGCATTTATAATAAGTCCAGCAAATTCAACGATTACGGTAACTGGTATCACCAGCTTTACTTATACAGGATTGGCACAAGGTCCGTCTACTTCAACGGTGACCGGCTCAACAGGCGCAGTAACGTACAGTTATGTGGGCACGGGTGCAACAAGTTATATTGCAAGTGTTACAAAGCCAACCAATGCCGGTACTTATAGTGTAACTGCTACGGTAGCCGCCGATCCAAATTACAATGCAGCAAGTTCAACCGCCACTGCGTTTACCATCAACAAAGCACCCCTAACTATTAAGGCAGATGATAAGACAAGGCTGTATGGGCTAAACAATCCAGTTCTAAGCGTAAGTTATCTTGGGTTTGTTAATGGTCAGGATTCGGTAACTAGCGGAATAAAAGGTGCTACTGATGGAACTGGTACAAGGATACCATCGGCATACTTTCAAACAAGTGTTACACAATATACTGCGGAGGGTACTTATTCAATTATTGCTACCAGTGGCAGCTTGATTTCTTCAAATTATACCTTCATTACTGCAAATGGTACATTAACCATTACTCCTAATGGTTGCCTAATAACACATGATCCGGCAAACTTTGTTAATACTTCAAAAGCAAGTACAAGTTTATGGACAAGCTTAACGATAAAAGTTAGTGGTCAGCTTGCGGCAGCAGGAGATTATGTTATATTCAGAGCAGGCGACATTACTTTAAATAATATAACTTCTGGTATTGGCAACTCAGCAAGCCCTATCCCGAACGGTAAGATTATTGCTGTTTCTGGTAAAACATCTCCAGGAACACATTTTGATTTTGGCAGTAATACATGGATCACAGAAGTGCCATTGGGCTATGCAAGCACTTCTGATATTTTTATTACTGGTGCTATCTTTAATTCAAGCACCGGATTTTTGTATACGAATAAAAGTTCTGGTGCTAGTTCTGTTGTTAGAGGCATGTTCTATTCCAACAAAAGCTTTACTGATAAATGGGCTTACTCAATGGCAGCTTATCAGCCACAATTTGGGTATGGAGCTATTGGTGGCGAAGGACAAGTAGCTGCTATTAATGGTACTTACCGTGCCGGCACACCTATCCCTGAAATACCTTATATAGTAGGTGGAGGTAGTGGCAATGGGGGGAGTAATTATACAGGTAGCCCAAGTAATCAAAATCCGTTTACAGCGTGCCCAAGTTCAAGTTCATCTTCAATTAACCGTGTAATAACCAGTTCATCTTCTGTACAGCCCGCGGCAAGGCAGGAGGTTCAGGATATTGCTGCAAAAGGAGATATTCAGGTTTTTCCAAATCCGGCATCAGCTTACATAACGCTGTCATACATACCTGCATCTACCGGTAGTTCTGCTATTGCATTATTTACAATTGATGGAAAGAAAGTGATGGAAATTGATAACGGTGTTAGGGAAGCAGGTAAAAAATACGTGAAAAGAATTGATGTCGGCAGTTTGGTTAGAGGAGTATATGTTATTCATCTAATTGGCACTGATAAAATAGTTACTAAAAAAATCATTGTAAGCAGGTAATTATTTTATCTGTCAATAACTTAAATTCGCAATATGTATTAGAATTAAGAAATTTGCTTATGAATAGACTAACGCTGGGTTTAATAATATCATTAATGCTATTTGTTATTAATGGATATTCTCAGGCACCGGTGGATTCAGTATCAGGAAAAGTAGTCGATACTTTATTTATAAATAATTTGCTGCAACAAAGCAAAGAGCGACTTTCTGATGACCCTGATAAAGCAATAAGCCTGGCTATAAAGGCAAAGGAATCAGCTGAAAAAATTGATTTTTTAAAGGGTAAAGGGTATGCCTTAAAATATATTGGACTGGCTTATTACACGCAAGGAAAATTCCCTGAGACACTTTCCTACTGGAATGAATCATTGCAAATTTTTGAGAATTTAAAGGATGATGTTGGTGTTGCCAATTTATTAAACAATATTGGCGGCCTCTATGCCGATCAGGGTGATCAGGAGAAGGGGTTGGAATACTGCCTCAGGTCGTTAAAACTATCAGAAAGAATATCTGACACACTAAGGATATTTTCTGCCCTTAATACAATAGGGAGTATTTATTATGATAAAAAAACAACATGGGACAAAGCGGTTAGTTATCTTTTGCAGGCTTTGCCTTTAAGCGAAGCGTTAGACGATAAAAGTTCGATCGGGACTATTTCTGCAAATCTGGGAGAAATTTATCTTACTCAGAATGATTTCATAAGATCGAAAAGTTTTTATGAAAAATCAATAAAAGCACTGGGGGATTCTCCAGATGGTTCTTTTGCCTACAATGGTATTGGAAAAATATATTTAAAACAGGGAGATTTTACCCAGGCGCTAAACTATCACAACAAGGCCCTTTCCATTGCTGAAAAAACAAATAGTAAACCTCAAATAGTTCGGGCATTTCAGGGTGTCGCAAATGTCTATGTAGCACAAAGTGATTATACCAATGCGCTAATTTATTATAATAAAGCTACCGCAATTGCAGAGGAAATAAAATCACCTTTAGATTTGAAGGATATTTACCAAGGTATGGCCGTGGCTTATGCTAAAACTGCAGACTACAAAAAAGCATTTAAATACCAAACACTTTACGCTGACGTAAAAGATACCCTCTACAACATTGAAACTGATAAAAAATTAGGGAAACTTCAATTTGAATTTGACCTCCAAAAAAAGCAAGGTGAAATTAATTTACTTACCAAAGACAAAGCGTTACAGGAAGCTGATTTAAGAAGGCAAAAATTAGTAAGAAATACTTTTGCAGCAGGACTAGGGCTAGTATTTTTAATAGCATTACTAATTTTTAGAAACTATCGTGAAAAAGTAAAAACAAATAAAATACTCGATCGGCAAAAAGATGAGATTGAACAATTGTTATTAAATATTCTTCCGGCCGAAGTGGCAAAAGAATTACAGTTACACGGGCAGGCAACTCCAAGAAATTTTGAATCAGTATCCGTGATGTTTACCGATTTTAAAAGTTTTACTGTAATTGCAGATAAGATGACTCCACAGGATTTGGTAGAGGAACTTAATAAATGTTTTATTGCATTTGATCATATTATAGGAAAGTATAACCTTGAAAAAATTAAGACGATTGGGGATGCTTACATGTGTGCAGGTGGTATTCCTTCTCCAGATAACAGGCACGCTTATAACATGGTGAGAGCAAGTTTGGAAATTCAGGAATACATCATTGAAAATAATAAACGCAAACTGGAAGCAGGTTTAGAAGCCTGGGATCTGCGTTTAGGGCTTCACGTTGGTCCAATTGTAGCAGGGGTGGTGGGTAAAAGAAAATATGCTTACGATATTTGGGGAAGCACAGTAAATATAGCAAGCCGCATGGAAAGCAATGGAGAACCTGGACGGGTAAATATATCAGCTACTACTTATGAATTAATAAAAGATGAATTTGAGTGCAGTTACCGCGGAAAAATTTATGCTAAAAATGTGGGTGATATTGATATGTATTTTGTGGAAAGAGAAATCGCACCGTCGTCCCTGGATAACCAAAAAGTAAATGCCTTCTCCATTTAATAATAAATGATGGAATATGTCACCCTAAAGTGTGACTAAAATCATCTTACTCTAAATTTTTCCACACTACTTTGCCTGATAGATTTTTTAAAATCTACAGGTATACTTATTTCCTGCAGTCAATTTTTCTTTTGCAATAACAGCAATACTTTTAGTTTGCTTTACTGTAGTATTGATTCATAGATAAAAATAACAGCCATGAATGATGCAGAAAATAATGTAGGATTAACAACCGAGCAAGTATTTGCCAGCCGGGAGAAAGATGGTAGTAATACCCTTGAAATGCAGGAAGACAGGGTATTTTTAAATGTGCTTAAAGAAGTGGTACTTGAGCCAATGTTCATTATATACTAACTTGCTTTAATAATTCCGAATTT
>JAYWAU010000306.1:0-4204 GCA_043782265.1 Ferruginibacter sp.
CTACCAGTTCCATTTATATTTTTCACTGCATAATGATAGTAATAAATTATTTAGCCGCCAATTCCGTCAATGCTTTTACCAACACATCCAAATCTTTTGGTGTGGTGTAAATATTGGGCGTAATGCGGCAGCCATGCACATTTGCATAATCTATCGCCACGGTATATATCTTATAGTTTTTAAGCAATATCACTGCCAGATCGCCTGGCTTTATATTTTTAATACCTACGTTGGCAATAGCGCAGGATCGTTCTACAGCTACTGGTGTATTTACAATTACATTCGGAATATTTCTCACTTTATCAGTCCAGTAATGTTGCAGATAGCGAAGCCTTGCTTCCTTTCTTTCTACACCTATTTTTAAATAATAATCAATTGCATTTGCAATGGCAAGATCTGTATGAACAGGATGTGTACCGGTATGGTTTAGCCGATAGATATCATCGTCTTTGCTATCAACACCTGAACCTAACAACGGCCAGATATCTTTAATACTCTCTTTCTTTACATACAAAAAACCTGCACCAATTGGTGCACTCAGCCACTTGTGTAAGCTGGTGCCGTAGTAGTCGCAATGCAGTTCGGGAATAGTATAGGCAAATTGTGCAAAGGCATGCGCTCCATCCACAAGCACCTTTACACCTTTGCTATGCGCCATATCACAAATCTTTCGTACTGGTAAAATTTGGCCGGTAATGTTAGTCATGTGGCACACCATCAGCAACTTCGTTTTAGACGTTATTGCACTGGCATATAAATTAACAATCTCTTCGTCTGAAGACGGATGATTAGGAACTGATAAAACTTTGTTGACAACACCAAACCTTACTGCTACCTGTTTAAACATATCCAGCATAGCACCATAATCCTGTTCGGCCATAATTGCTTCGTCACCTGCCTGCCAATGAATTCCGCCAATAACCATGTTCAATGATTCTGTAGTATTTCGGGTAATAATCAATTCTTCTTTTGAACAACCGGCAAGTGTTGCCAGCTTTTCTGCCATGGCTCTTTTATCATCCATTTGCGTTGTACGCATGTAATATGCCCCCTGGTTATTTACTTCACGTACATGGCCGATAAAATGCTCTAAGGTTTCCTGCGGCTGTATACAGTAGTAGCCGTTTTCCAGATTGATGTAGTCTGGCTTAAGCCTATAACCTTTACGGACACCTTCCCAAAAATCTTCATCACTTGCCAATTTTGCAGGCAAAATATGTTGATACTTTTTCACCCATTGATCTAAATGGTCAATACCGGGAGCAGTTCCCAACAACGAAATATTTTTTATAAATGTTCGCTTATCCATACTTTAAGATACATGAAATTATTATTTTTTGAAGTGATTTTTATGCTCGTACCATGCGACTACTTTCTTTAAATCTTCAATTTGTACCAATTTGTAAGTTCAAATGATGAAAAAATAAACTTATTCTGAAGGGGAAGATTGATAAAACGTATAAGTGCTAATATCTGTAATTGTGCTTTGTTACCAAAGAGATGAACCGCCATGGTAATATATTCATTTTTTTTAACAGAAAAAATAATTGACAGAAAAAGCTAATTCATCTATTAAAACAGCACTATTTTTTTCCTCGGAATATTTATAAAGAAACTAAACTGTACTAAATATTAATTTACCTTCATCCTCTATTCATCCAATTAAAAAATCTACACTAATTAAAAAATGAAAAAAGTAATCCTTGTAACTGGCGCTTCTTCCGGAATTGGCTTGGCCTGCGCAAATGCACTCCAGGCAAAGGGGCATATTGTTTATGGCTCCGCACGTGATTTAAATCGGATACAATCAGTATCCTTTAATCCAATAGAATTAGATGTTACAAATGATGCTTCTGTAAACAATGCCATTAGTAACATTATACAAGCCGAAGGCAAACTGGATGTGCTTGTAAACAACGCCGGCAACGGTATTGCTGGTGCTGCATATGCAATGCCTGTTGATAATGCTAAAAAGCAATTTGAAGTTAATTTTTTTGGAGTTGTGCGTATGTGCAGTGCTGTACTGCCTGGCATGATTGAAAATAAAAAGGGTTTAATTGTAAATATGAGTTCCCTGGCCGGTCTTTTTGGTCTTCCGTATCAAAGTATGTACAGTGCATCTAAATATGCTATCGAAGGATATTCTCAAAGTTTGCGGATGGAGTTACGAAATACAGGAATAAAAGTGGTAGTGATTAACCCCGGAGATTTTAAAACCGGCTTTACACAAAGCCGTGAAAAATTACCTTTTACTATTACCAATTCAAAATTACAATCAGAATATAATGCAGCAGTGGCAAGTATAGAGAAAGATGAAAGCAAAGGACAAAGCCCGGATATGATAGCAAATAAATTATGCAAAATTATTGATGCGTCCAATCCATCGCACCGCTATCTTGTTGGTGCATTAGGACAAACAATTGCTCCCACTCTTAAAAGTATATTACCAGGATCGCTGTTTGAAAAGTTAATGAATGATCATTACGGTATAAAATAAAACTACCCTTTTCCGCTCTTCCTTCGACATTTACTAATTATAGTATTGGTAAGCTTTTATATAAAATGTATTTGATGGATAAGGAGAGCAGTATAATTTATTATGCAAGCTAAAAACAATAAAAAAACAATATGGGCATGGGCAATGTTTGACTGGGCTAACCAGTCTTATAATATGGTAATTACTTCCACCATATTCCCAGCCTATTATGTAGCCATCACGGCCAATAAGCAACAGGGAGATATGGTTTCTTTTTTGGGTCACAAGTATGTAAATACAGTATTGTCTAATTATGTATTAGGGCTTTCTTACCTTATTATAGTGGTGCTTCTGCCAATACTAACTTCCATTGCTGACTACAAGGGGCATAAAAAATTATACATGCAGGTGTTTACCTGGATGGGAAGTTTAGCCTGCGCAGGGTTATTCTTTTTTACAATGGATACCTTTGAATTCAGTATGATCTGTTTTGGATTGGCCTCCATCGGTTATTGCGGCGGGTTTGTATTTTATAATTCTTACCTGCCACAAATTGCTACTATTGACCAGCAGGATGCTGTTAGTGCTAAAGGATTTATTTATGGCTTTGCCGGCAGTATTGTGGTACAGATTATCTGTTTTATTTTTGTTTTATCGCCTGCTACATTTGGCATTACGGATGAAGCTTTGCCTGCACGCATATCCTTTTTAATTGTAGCTATCTGGTGGATTGGTTTCTCCTTTATTTCTTTTTACCTGTTACCAAAAGGCTTGCCCAATGCAGGTTCACACAGCTACAATGTTTTTACGGGCGGTTTTAAAGAACTTGCCAAGGTATGGAAAAACGTAAAACACCTGCCGCTATTAAAACGTTTTCTCCCTGCTTTCTTTTTCTATTCGGTAGGTGTACAAACTATTATGTTGGTAGCCGCTAATTTTGGTGCCAAAGAGTTGCGTATGCCCGAGGAAAGTCTTATCAGCATCATCCTGATTATACAATTGGTGGCCATTATAGGAGCTTCCTTTACTGCAAAACTTTCAGGCAAATATGGCAACACAAAAGTATTGGCCGCCATTGTTGCTATCTGGTCACTGATATGTGCAGGCGTTTATTTTGTTAGCAATGCACAACAGTTTTATGTAGCTGCAGTGTTGGTGGGAATTGTAATGGGCGGGGTTCAGTCTTTATCAAGATCCACCTATTCAAAATATATTCCACAAAATATTCCTGACACGGCTTCCTACTTTAGCTTTTATGATGTTACTGAAAAATTATCAATTGTGGTAGGCTTATTCACTTTTGGTTTTGTAGAATCACTAACACATGAAATGCGGGACGCTGCATTGGTGTTGGATGGATTTTTTATTATTGGTTTGGTACTGTTGTTATTATTGTCAATTTTTGAGTCAGGGGTTAAAAAACAAGCCTTTTAATAGCTTAATAATTACCATGACTATCTTATACCACCGCCCCTTAAACTAAATAGTAAACTGTGAGGCAAAACGCACTTTGTATTACAGAACTATTTATATGTATGCATATAAAAGCCAGGCGAAACGCACTGGCTTTTATAATTCTATTTTCATATTTTTTCTAATTCACTGCTTTTTCTTCCAGCCATTTGTTTTTACCCCACCCCTTAATAACATGCTTTTCACTATGGTAAGACGAACGCACCAAAGGGCCGCTTTCTACATAATCAAAACCCATTTCGTATCCAATTTCTC
>JAYWAU010000307.1:0-4202 GCA_043782265.1 Ferruginibacter sp.
TGGGCAACAAATTAGAAGGTGTTGAATTAACATCTCTTGGCCAGGCTACCTCAATAACAATAGACAAAGACAATACTGTTATTGTTGGTGGTAAAGGAAAAAAATCTGAGATCGTTGGTCGTGTTAATCAAATTAAAGCACAGGTAGAAAATACAACTTCCGATTACGATAAAGAAAAATTACAGGAACGTTTGGCTAAATTGGCCGGCGGTGTTGCGGTATTGTATGTAGGTGCTGCTACAGAAGTAGAAATGAAAGAAAAGAAAGACCGTGTTGATGATGCTTTACATGCAACAAGAGCAGCGGTTGAAGAAGGTATTGTACCAGGTGGTGGTGTTGCATATATTCGTGCAATTGCAGGGTTAGAAAAACTGAAAGGAGCTTTAAATGCAGATGAAACAACTGGTATTGCCATTGTTAAACGTGCCATTGAAGAACCATTGCGCCAGATAGTTGCCAACTGTGGTATTGAAGGTTCAATTGTTGTACAGAATATTAAAGAAGGCGAAGCTGATTATGGTTTCAATGCCCGTACTGAAGTGTATGAAAATATGTTTAAGGCAGGTGTAATTGATCCAACAAAAGTTGCCCGTATTGCATTAGAAAATGCAGCCTCAATTGCAGGTATGTTGTTAACAACAGAATGTGTAATAGCCGACAGACCTAAAGAAGAGGCAGCTCATGGCCATGGCGCTCCTGATATGGGTGGAATGGGTGGTTACTAAGTTAACCGCATTTAAAATAGTAAAGAATCCCCTTCATTTTTGGAGGGGATTTTTTATTGTATAACCCCATGATGTAACAGGCCTTAACTGTTTTTAGCTAAATAGTAATTTATAGGTGAAATAAAAAGAAGCAAATAGGTTACTTTTAGGGATGCCAATTTTGCACAATTAAATTAAGTCGAAATGAAAAAAATAAACATCACTTTAGTTTTTATTTGTTTTATAAGTATTGGTATTGCACAAAAAAATCTGCCCACAGATTATCTTTCAAAAGAATTTCACGAGGGCAGAAGGGATGCATTCCGTGATTCAATGCCCCCAAATTCGGTAGCTGTTATATTTGCCTACCCCGAACGGGTTTTTTCCAACGATGTAAATTATTTTTTTCATCAAAATCCTGATTTGTATTATCTCTCCGGGTACAAAGAGTCCAATGCCGTTTTGATGTTATTTAAAGATTGGCAGGGAAAAGGAGACACGGCATACAATGAGATTTTCTTTGTTCAGGAACGTAATGAACGAAGGGAACAGTGGCTGGGAAAAAGATTGGGGGTAGAAGGAACTACAAAACAATTAGGGTTTAAAAAAGCGTATGAGGGAAAAGATTTCAAAAACTTTGTTATTGATTACAAAAAATTCGGCGTTGTAATACAGGATGAATTGCCAATAGATATAAAAGGAGATGGCAGTGGTTACGATTTGTTTGGCCTTTTGCAAACCTTTAAAGCGAGCCTGGTACCGGAACAAGGCGATGTAGAATTACATAAAGAACATCTGCGGATAAAAAAATATTTACACCCCGGCAATTTAAAATATTTTGTAACAGATTATCAAAAGCTGGTAACAACAAATAATGCTTTTAAAAACGATGCGGTTATTACGCAGGTATTAAGTAATCCAGATTCTGCTACTATCGAAAAAATAAAGGCAAATTTAATAGAACCTTTGTGGGGTACAGATTATTATCAGGAAATTACAAATTCCCTTAGAGAAATTAAAACTCCTGAGGAGTTAGTCCTGCTCCGTAAGAGCATTAAAATTTCATGCATTGCCCATACAGAAGCAATGAAAGCTGTAAGTTTCAATATGAGCGAAAATGAAATAGAGGGCATACATAGGTACATACATAAAACATATGGTGCAGAAGATGAAGGCTATCCGCCAATAGTAGGCGCTGGTGCCAATGGTTGTATTTTACATTATGAAACCAACAACAGCACCAAAATTGAGAATCAATTATTACTGATGGATGTGGGGGCAGATTATCACGGCTATTCTGCTGATGTTACAAGAACTATTCCTGCCATCGGAAAATTTACTACTGAACAAAAAGCAATTTATAATTTGGTGTATGAAGCACAGGAAGAAATTTTTAAACTTTGTAAAGAAGGCACGCCTTTTAGCAGCTTAAACAAAAAAGCGAAAGAAATACTGGCAAAGGGTTTGGTTAAACTGGGGATTATAAAAGATGAAAGCGAAGTAAATAAATATTATCCTCACGGATGCTCCCATTATCTTGGATTAGATGTACACGACAAAGGAAATTATGGTATATTAAAAACAAATATGGTAATTACGGTAGAACCAGGTATTTATATTCCACAAAACAGCGCCTGTGATAAAAAGTGGTGGAACATAGGCGTACGTATTGAAGATGATGTATTGATAACAAAAGACAGGTATGAAATTTTATCGATTGATGCCCCACGTAAGTGGGATGATATAGAAAAAATGGCTACTCAAAAAAGTAAGTTTAAAGAAATGTCATTTCAGGCATTGTAATTTTTTTAATAAATTAATTTTAATATGCAGGCTACTACTTCAACATACGATGCCGTAAAATATAAAACCCCTGTTGGCAATACATTAACCTGTAAAGGCTGGATTCAGGAAGCAGCATTAAGAATGTTGCTCAATAATCTGGATCCGGAAGTGGCAGAACGTCCGGAAGAATTGATTGTATATGGCGGCCGTGGAAAAGCCGCAAGAAATTTTGAGAGCCTTGACCTGATTATTAAAGCACTGAAGGATTTGAATGAAGATGAGACATTACTCATTCAAAGTGGCAAACCGGTTGGGATGTTGAAAACGCATAAAGATGCACCAAGGGTATTGATATCCAATTCTCAGTTGGTTCCTAAATGGGCAACCTGGGAACATTTTGATGAGCTTGAAAAAAAGGGCTTAATCATGTACGGTCAAATGACAGCAGGTTCCTGGATTTACATCGGTTCGCAGGGTATTGTGCAGGGTACTTATGAAACATATGCCGCTGCTGCCAATAAAGATTTTGGTGGTTCACTAAAAGGTACACTCAATGTAACAGCCGGTCTCGGCGGAATGGGAGGGGCACAACCACTCGCCATTACCATGAACGAAGGGGTGGCACTGATTGCTGAAGTGGAAGAATGGCGAATTGATAAACGTATTGAAACAAGATATCTTGATGTAAAGATTATTGATCTTGATAAAGCGATTGATAAAGCAATTGATGCAAAGAAAAACGGGGAAGCTATTTCTATCGGCGTATTGTGTAATGCAGTAACCCTGCTGCAACGATTGGTTGAAAGAAAAATCATTCCAGATACCTTGACAGATCAAACTTCTGCACACGATCCGTTAATTGGTTACATACCGCATACGCTTACCAACGAGCAGGCCAATGTGTTGAGGCAACAGAATCCTCAGCAATACATTGACCTGAGTTACGACAGTATGAAGCTGCAGGTGGAATTAATGTTGCAGTTGCAAAAAATGGGTTCCATTACTTTTGATTATGGTAATAATTTAAGAGCAAGGGCGCAGGAAAGAGGACTGCAAAATGCATTTGATTTTCCTGGATTTGTACCGGCTTATATCCGCCCGTTATTTTGCGAGGGTAAAGGACCGTTCAGGTGGGTGGCACTCAGTGGTGATCCGGAAGATATCCGGGTAACAGATAATTTGATGCTGGAATTATTTCCTGAAAATGAAAGCATGCACCGCTGGATTAAAATGGCGCAGGAGCGGATTGCCTTTCAGGGATTGCCTGCACGGATTTGCTGGATAGGGCAGGGTGACAGAGAAAAGGCGGGTCTTGCTTTTAATGAATTGGTGCGAACCGGTAAAGTAAAGTCACCAATTGTAATTGGCAGAGATCATTTAGATACGGGATCAGTCGCCAGTCCCAACAGGGAAACCGAAGCCATGCTGGATGGGAGTGATGCCATTGCCGACTGGCCTATTTTAAATGCATTGGTAAATACTGCCGGCGGCGCAAGCTGGGTTAGCCTTCATCATGGCGGCGGTGTTGGCATGGGATACAGTATTCATGCAGGTATGGTGATTGTTGCTGATGGTACACCTGAAGCCGCAGCAAGACTAAGCCGTGTTTTGCGCAATGATCCCGGTATGGGAGTTATAAGACATGCAGATGCCGGTTATGATATAGCCAAAGATACCAGCAGGAAATTTGGATTGGATATTACGGAGCGGTTG
>JAYWAU010000308.1:0-4200 GCA_043782265.1 Ferruginibacter sp.
CGTATCCACGGTATTGTGAGAGAATTAAAGAATGAAAATATTGATGTTATTAACTGGACAAATAATATACAGTTATTAATACAACGTTCATTAACTCCCGCAAAAATTACCAGCATCGATATTGATGAAGAAAAAAAACATGCAACAGTATTTTTAAAGCCCGATCAGGTTTCATTGGCTATTGGCCGCCGTGGTGTTAATATCAAATTGGCCTGTGAATTGACAGGATACGAAATAGATGTATTCCGCGATAACGAAGGTGAAGTAGATGAATTTGATATTGACCTGGAAGAATTTAGTGATGAAATTGAACCATGGGTAATTGAGGCTTTGAAAAAAGTAGGTTGTGATACGGCCCGTTCTGTATTGGATTTAACAGCAGAAGAGCTGGAACGTAGAACAGATTTAGAAAAAGAAACCATTGCCGATGTGTTGAGAATTTTAAAAGAGGAATTTGAAAAGGAATAACGGCATGAAAATATATCATAATTTAAAAAGAAATTGACCGCCTATGTACCAATAGTTATAGGCAAACAAAACACGAATGTCAGAAGTAGCAACAAATACACCAAGATTATTGAACGCCGCCAGGGAATTTAATATAGGTAAGGATACCTTAATTGAATTTCTTGAATCGAAGGGGTTTAAAAGGGATGACCTAACACCAACAGCAAAACTCACTGAACAGATGTACCGTGTACTACAGTCAGAGTTTCAGCAAGATAAGGCAGCTAAGGAAAAAGCACAAAAGATTGAATTGTCAAAAGGTGCAGGTGTTACTGAACCAAAAAAGAAAAGAGACGAAGAGGACCTTTCTATAAAAAAGAAGGAAACTGTAGCATTGGTTACTCAATCGGTTGAAAAAGTCGTAGAAGCAAAACCTGTTGAAGTAGTTGTACCAGTTGTAGAAATACCGAAGGAGGAGAAACCCGTTGAAGTAAAGCCTATTGAGAAAATCCCCGAGCCGGTAGCTGAAATTACTGTGATAGAAAAGGTTGTTACAGAGACCCCAAAAATTGAACTTACAAGGATAGATGCTCCTGAATTGGAAGCGCCAAAGGTTGTTACAAAAATAGACTTAGATGCTATTGATTCTTCGACACGACCTAAGAAGGCTACTAAAAAAGTTGAAGAAAAACCAATTGTAACAACACCAAAGCTAGAGGTACCCACTGTAGACGAAAAGCCTGTTGCAATTGTTGCTTCGCCAATAGTGGCAACGCCAGCGAAAGTTGACGAGCCTGCCATAAATGCACCGACTCTTATTGAAAATATAAAGGCAGATAAATTAGAAGGGCCTAAAATTTTAGGAAAAATTGAGCTGCCTGTTGATAATGATACAAGACCCAAAAGGGACGATGATAAGCGCAAGCGTAAACGTATCCCTATGGAAAGAAAACCTGGCGCACCTTCCCACCAGGGACAAGGTGGTGGAACAGGCCATGCGCCAAGACCAGCCATAAACGATCAAAACCGCAATCGTCCAAATACTGGTACTCCTCCGGCAGGAAGCAGACCAGGCGGATCTTCTGGTGTAAATAGGCCTGGTGGTGCGCCAGGTACAAACAGACCAGGAGGAACACAAGGCGGAGGCAGTAATAGGTTTAATAACAACCGCACCGCAGCACCAGCCGCACGTAGCCAGGATAGAGAAATTGACGCTAAAGAAATTCAGGATAAAATAAAGGAAACACAAGCTAAATTATCAGGTGGCGGTGGCCGTGGTAAAAGTCTTAAAGCTAAATACAGAAAGGCAAAAAGAGACGAACTGGCAATACAGAGAGGAGCAGAAGGTGGCGAAACTAATAAGTTGCAGGTAACAGAATTTATTTCTGTTAGTGAGTTAGCTGGTTTGATGGAAGTAAGTTTCGCAGACATTATCAGCAAGTGTATGAACCTTGGTATAATGGTATCTATTAACCAGCGTTTAGAGGCAGATGTTATTGAACTTGTTGTAAGTGAATTTAATTATGAAGTTGAATTTATTGGGGTAGAGGATGCTGCTGAAATGGAAGAGGATGAAGAAGACGATGACATAGAAGATCTTACATCAAGAGCTCCAATTGTTACTATCATGGGGCACGTAGATCATGGTAAAACGTCTTTGCTTGATCATATACGCAATACCAATGTAATTGCAGGTGAGGCCGGCGGTATTACCCAGCATATTGGCGCATATGAAGTAAAATTAAAAGACGGAAGAGCTATAACTTTCCTTGATACACCGGGCCATGAAGCCTTTACGGCGATGAGGGCAAGAGGTGCGAAGGTTACAGATATTGCAGTAATTGTTATTGCGGCGGATGATGCAGTAATGCCTCAAACAAAAGAAGCCATTTCTCATGCGCAGGCAGCTGGTGTGCCAATGATATTTGCTATCAATAAAATTGATAGAGACGGCGCTAATCCTGAAAAGATAAAGGAGCAATTGGCTGCTATGAATATATTGGTTGAAAGCTGGGGTGGTAAATACCAAAGTCAGGAAATAAGTGCCAAGCAAGGACTGAACATTGATTTGTTAATGGAAAAAATTCTGTTGGAAGCTGATGTACTTGAGTTAAAAGCCAATCCTAAAAAGGGCGCTAATGGAACTGTTATTGAAGCGTCACTTGACAAAGGACGTGGATATGTGGCAACTATTTTGGTTCAGAATGGCACGCTTAAACAAGGAGATATGATCGTTTCAGGTCAAAACTTTGGTAAAGTAAAAGCTATGTACAATGAGCGTAACCAACGCAGTGAAATAGCACCTCCATCAACACCGGTTTTAATATTAGGTTTAAATGGAGCACCGCAAGCAGGTGAAACTTTTAAAGTATACTCAGATGAAAGTGAGGCAAGAGAAAAAGCATACCAACGTGGACAAATCCTTAGAGAGCAAGGCATGAGGGCGAAAAAACACATTACGCTGGATGAAATTGGACGTCGTTTAGCATTAGGAAGCTTTAAGGAATTGAACGTTATTATTAAAGGTGATGTGGATGGATCTGTAGAAGCATTGAGTGATTCATTACAGAAATTAAGTACCGAAGAAATTGTAATAAAAGTAATTCACAAGGCAGTGGGAGCTATCACAGAAAGTGATGTTACACTGGCCAATGCATCCGATGCGATCATTATTGGTTTCAACGTTCGTCCTTCAATGCAGGCTGCACGTTTGGGTGAGCAGGAAGGTATCCAGATAAAATTGTATTCTATTATTTACAATGCTATTGAAGAGATTAGAAGTGCAATGGAAGGTATGTTGGAGCCTGGAGTTGAAGATAAGGTACTGGCAAATGTGGAGATTAAAGAAATGTATAAGTTTGATAAAGCCACTGTTGCAGGTTGCATAGTATTGGATGGTAAAATAGCCAGAAACAACCGCATTCGTTTGGTTAGAGATGGTATTGTAATATTTACCGGAGAATTGGGTAGCCTTAAACGTTACAGGGATGATGTAAAAGAAGTTACTACAAATATGGAGTGCGGATTAACTATTAAAAACTACGCCAATATTGAGGTAGGTGATATAGTAGAAGCATTTGAAGAAGTAGAAGTGAAGAGGACTTTATAACAATCGTTTTACAAAGTTCTTTGTTCCTGATAGGTATGCAGTATAAGGGAGTGACACAACGATGTTGCCATTTGCATCAAAGCCCGGGCACAAACATTTGTTAAACATAATTACAAAAAGGGCTATTCATAAAATAGCTCTTTATTTTTGACTACAAATAAGTTTGGTATTAAACCAATTAATAACCTAACTAATATTGATGAATAAAATGAATACAAAAAAAATATTTTTACTGCTGGGCATAAATACTTTTTTATATGCCATGGCTTTTGCTCAACCGGCAAAAGTTGTTGCTGATAAGATTATTGCCATTGTAGGTGATAAGGTTATTTTGAAAAGTGATATCGATAATACAATTACCGATATGCAGCGCCAAGGAGTTGATGTGCCGGAAAATGCACGCTGTTTATCGTTAGAGCAATCAATGGGAATTAAAGCACTGGTAGTGCAGGCCGAAAGAGATTCTTTGCCAGTTACAGAAGAAGAAATTGCTGCGGATATTGATAACCAGGTACGGTATTTTATTGGAGCTTATGGCTCAAAAGAAAAGCTCGAAGAAATTTCAGGCAAATCGCTTTACCAATTAAAGGAAGACTTTAAAGATGGTTTTAGAGAAAGGAAACTGGCGGCAGCTGAGCGCAATA
>JAYWAU010000309.1:0-4174 GCA_043782265.1 Ferruginibacter sp.
ATTAAACGTGCATTAAAGGACACAGCAGAAAGAAAAGAAAAAGAAATTATTGGTGAAAAATTAAAAGCACAGGCAGCAGAATTAATCATTGCAAATACAGAACTTGTATTTCAAAACAAAGAGAAAGAGAAGCGTGCCGCAGATTTAATCCTTTTAACAGAAGTACTAAAAGCCCAGAAAGAAGCATTAAGAAATGCAAATGAGGAACTTAAAATAAAAGCACAGCTTTTACAACAGCAGGAAGAAAAACTGATCAAAACAAATGACGATCTTTTACGCTTAAATCAGCATCTTGAAAAACGTGTTTCCGAAAGAACTTTCGAACTGGAAAACCTAAATCATGAACTTAAAGATTTAAACTTATCTAAAGACAAGTTTCTGTCGGTTATTTCACATGATTTACGAAATCCCCTAACGGCTTTGCTGCTGGCATCAGATCAATTAAGCCAGGATATAGACAAGCATGTTTTTGAGGAAGTTCAGCCATTTGCAAAAATCATTCACCGCACTTCTCATAACATTCTTCAACAATTAAATGAACTGGTTGACTGGGCTAAAATGCAAAAGGAGAAAACAAGTTTAAATCCTGAAAAACTCCAATTGGTTCTTGCTGTAGACCAGAGTTTTGAATTGTTGAAAGCCAATGCCAGTCAGAAAAGCATTGTTCTTGAAAACAAAGTGCCTTTTGATATTTACGTAAAGGCAGATGTATTAATGCTTCGCTCTATTCTTCAAAACCTGGTTACAAATGCCATTAAATTTAGTCTGCAAGGTGGATTGGTAAGTGTAATTGCCAAACGTATTGATAAGATGGTAGAGGTTTGTGTTATTGATTCGGGTGTAGGCATGGAACCTGCTACCAGTGAAAAGCTTTTCTTACAATCTACCATTACCTCTATATCTGGAACAAATAATGAAAAAGGCTCAGGGATAGGTTTAATACTTGTAAAGGATTTTGTTACCCAACACGGCGGCACCCTCCGCGTGGAGAGTGAGATAAGAAAAGGAACGTGCATCTTTTTTACTATCCCCGGATATTAATGGTTACGCACGTGCATTTTATTTAAAGATGCTGACCCAACTATTGATTACGAGCAATATGAGCAATAAAAACCCTGCTCCAATTGCAATATCAAGATTAATGAAAGACAAAATAACAGTCAGTAAACCTAGTATAACCAACATCATAGCTGCTTTATTTTTACCGGTGTATGCCTTAAAAGAAAGCGGGTATTGAATATTACCTAAAGGCAATGCCATTGCCCAAAATGCCATAGCCGCTACCATCAGCGGCGGATATATTTTACCGGGCGTAATGATGCAGGCGATTCCGAAAAATACAATGCCGGTAAGTAAAGTACTCACTACCGTTATTGCTGTCCATTTTTCTGTATTGTCAATGGCAAATTTTCCATCTTTATGAAACAACAGAAAAAAATTTGCCAGCGGATTAATTAACCAGGTAGTTAACACAAATAATAAATATAACCCAGTCAGTATTCCTCCTATTGCCTCGGTGGCGTTATTTGATTGTAAAAGTGTTGAAAAAATTCTGACACAAAAATACAATGCCAACGGAACTGCCCATCGTGCTTTTTTACCTTTGTTATTAATCCAGAAACTGTATTGCAGCATCCATCTATAGGGAGGGATGATTGATTTTAACGCCTCTTTTAACCCCCGCTTGGCATTGATGTTATTGGGATTAATTCGCAACGCTTCTCTAAAATGTGTCGCAGCTGTTTTATTTTTTCCTTTCTCCAGGTAATTCCAGCCAACAGTTGAATGCGTAAATTCATTGTCAGGATCCTGAGTCAATGCATATTGCATGGTTGCAACCGCATCATCCGTTCGCTTTAGTTTATTGAGCGCTACAGATCTTCCATTTAAGCAGGTAATATTTTCGGGGTCAATCGCAAGCCCTTCGTTAGCTGTCTGCAAAGCTTTTTCAAATTGTTTTTCTTCTATCTGCACCAAAGCAAGCAATCCAAAACTTTCACAAAAATAGGGGTTCACCTCAATAGACTTTTGCAAACTCTCAACTGCTTCAACAGGTCTGCTCTTTCTATAATATGCAAATCCCAGCAAATAAAAATAATATGGATTACCAGGATCAATTGCAATGGCACGAAGAATTGTTTTGATGCCTTCATCAAATTCTTTTTTATCAAAATAGCAGCGGGCATACATAGCCAGTGCCTCGCCATTATCCGGGTTTTGTTCCAATGCATTTTTTACCTGCGTAATTGCATCATTAACTCTCCCCTGGCGTAATAATAAATTAGCTCTTTCGATGTATGGATCCATTGTGTGGTTTTATAGGCTGAAGGCTTAAAGCTAAAAGCTGAAGGCCGAGCGCTGACGGCTTAATGATAGTGGCTTATAAATATTTTATGCTTATGCTTTATGCTTTGTGCTTTATGCCTTCTGCTTTATGCTTTATGCCTTCCGCTTTATTTCTTAATCTTCAAATACTTCAATATATCGTCATACAAACCCGATTCATTGGCATACAATGCGTAGTTACGGGCAGAGGCAAACCATTCTGTTGTAGTAGGTTTGTGTTGTTTTACAGCAGCCAGCAAATCTTTTGTTTGCAACACCTGTATACTGCCTTTGCTCATAGATTCACGTAACTTCTCTTCTACTGCAATATCAACCACAGCGTTTAAATCGGCACCTGAATAATCTGTTGTTGCTGCAGCAATTTTTTTTACATCTATCTCTCCCACTGGCTTTGATTGCAGTAAGCTTTGTATCATATTTACCCTTGCTGCTTCATCTGGTGGAGCTACAAAAATGATCCTGTCAAATCTGCCCGGTCTTCTAAAAGCTGCATCCACACTCCAGGGCGCGTTGGTTGCGGCTAAAATTAATACACCTTCATTATCAGATGCCACACCATCAAGTTCTGCCAAAAACTGGTTGATGACGTGTCGCATGGCAGATTGTTTTAAGTCGCTCCTGCTGGCACCCATGGCATCTACTTCATCAAAAAATAACACACAAGGTTTGTTGCGCCTGGCCAGTTCAAAAATTTCATGCAGATTTTTTTCGCTGTTACCAATCCACATATCCAAAATATCATGCAAACCAATATTGATAAACTTAGCATCAATTTCACCTGCTGTGGCTTTGGCAATAAAAGTTTTGCCACATCCGGGAGGGCCATAGAGTAAAATTCCACCGCCACTTTTTTTACCAAACGCTTTGTATAATTCAGGATTTTTAAGTGGCTGAATTATTTTGATGGCTATCTCTTCCTTTACTTTTTCCATGCCTCCCACATCACTAAAACGCAGGGATGGCTTTTCCATCATATAACTTTCATCGTCATCAAAGTCAAAATCATCCGCAGTTATTTCATTGCCTATCGGTATGCGCAGGTGGCTATCAATTTCTTCATCTGCAAAACCTGGGTTTAAAGCCAGCACCTGCTGGTAATTGGCAAGTGCCTGCTCCATTGATTGTTCTTTTATCAGGCATTTAATATACAATACCTGATCGGCCAATGCTATATCCTGGTGCATTTGTTCGTACACTATAATAGCTGCAGAATATTTTTGCTGGAAATAATAACCTGCCGCCAAACCGCTCTGGGCCTTTGTATTACCATAACTGCGCTGCAACACTTCCTGGTATTGTTTGGTTGCTTCTTCATAATTTTCCTCCGTCATCAGCATACCGGCCACCTGTAAACGCAGTGGTATATTGTCAGGCGAAACCTGCAACGCTTCCAATAAATTTTTTATGATTTCGTTCGTCATATTTTTTTGTATTCCAAAAAAATTGGTAGTTTATCTGTGAGGGGTGAATAGTCAATAGTCAATGGTAAAAAAAACCGCAGGCTACAACTACTAATAATAATCTGCTATTTACTATTATTACATACTCGTTTACGCTTTCTGCCTTCTGCTTTACGCCTATTGCTTATTTCACTAATACAACATTCTAACCTTAATGGTATCCTTCACATTTCTTAATAATGCCAGTGCATTATTGCTTAAACTTTTGTCTACATCCAACACAACATATCCGATGGCATCGTTGGTTTTTAAATATTGACCAAGGATATTTATTTTGTGTTTGGAGAGTTGTGTATTTATTTCTGATAACACCCCCGGTACATTTCTATGAATATGTAAAATACGGTGTGTTCCTTCTTGTGGAGGAA